>NZ_KV830962.1:0-7588 GCF_001836945.1 Staphylococcus sp. HMSC062H10 | reverse complement strand
AAATGAGTAAAACTTATAAAAGCTACCTAGTAGCAGTACTATGCTTCACAGTCTTAGCGATTGTACTTATGCCGTTTCTATACTTCACTACAGCATGGTCAATTGCAGGATTCGCAAGTATCGCAACATTCATATTCTATAAGGAATACTTTTATGAAGAATAAAAAAACTGCTACTTGCGCCAACAAGTAACAGTAACAAACATTTAAGAAATAAAATTCAAGTTAAATATAAAACGAAAAACGGAGGAAGTCAACCATGACTAAAAATTATAAAGACATGACGCAGGAAGAAATAAAAGACTTATTATCTGAAAAAACGGCAGAATTGTATGAATTAGCGAAAGAAATTAAGGGAGAAAGTAAATTTGATATTTTGCTTTTCTCATCAATAGGAGTTATCGACGGAGATTATTTAGCAGGTTCAAGTTCTGTGATTGGTCATACTTTTGATCTTGCTTACTTATTGGATAGCACTAAGAGTTATAAAGATATTGTCAATGTTCTCCAAATGTGTAAATCACAAAAAATTCTCGGTATAGATGACGACAAGGAGGACTAAAACAATGTATTACAAAACGGGTGACGTATGTCGAAAAATATTTAATGTAGATGGCTTTGATTTTCAATTAAGAGTTAAGAAGCGAGCATATAGTGTCGAAATAGTCGTTTTAGATCATGAAGGAAATTCAATTGACGGGCTACTAGTTTCTGACGAGAACGATCTATACACAGCTTTAGATATTTTGAAACAAAGTATTTATGAATGGATTGAAAATAACACAGATGAACAGGACAGACTAATTAACTTAGTCATGAAATGGTAGGTATAAGCATGAGAGATACAGAAAGAAATATATTGAATATTTTTAAGACGTTATTCGACGAATATACTTTGTCAAACCAACGAGCATTATTGGAAATTGAACGTAATCATCACGGATACTTATCGATTAATTTCTTGCACTATCACGACAGTTACAAAACAAACAATAAGCTTGTGCAGATACATGAAATCAATCCAGACAGCCATGAACGAATAAAAAAATTAATTATCGAGGTGCTAAGAGGTCATCGGAAGATTAAAAAAGGAGCATGAGGAAAGATATGAAAATAAATAAGTTAACTATATCGAACTTTGCTGGAATCAAAGAAGAAAAATTTAACTTTGACGGTAAAGATGCAAAAATATACGGCAATAATGCGACTGGCAAGACTACAACAGCAACCGCATTACAATGGCTGCTTTTCGATAAGGGTTTAGACGGTTCAACCAAATCATTTAACCCTGTACCTTTAAACGAAAAAAACGAAGAAAATTATGAGTTAATTCCGACTGTTTTCGCAGAATTTGAAATCGACGGAAAAATTACGACTTTTAAAAAAGAGTCACATCCTAAATACACAATAAATCAAAAAACGAATCGCAAGGAATACTCACGAAGTCGAACGAAGAAACAATATATCAATGATGAATCAATAAAAGTAAAGGATTATAAAGCTCGTATTGATGAACTGATTGATGAAGATGTATTCAAGTTAATTACGAACCCTCAAGCATTTAACTTACTAGATTGGAAGAAACGAAGAAGTTTGTTGTTTGAAATCGCTAAACCAATCAATGATGAGGATGTCATTAAAACAAATGATGATTTTAAAGAACTAAATAATATTCTTGGAGATCACGAAATTGAAACAAAGAAAAAGATTCTTACAGACAAGATAAAACAGATTAACAAAGATATCAAAGATATTCCGATACGTATTAACCAAACGCAACAAAATAAGCAGGATGTACCGGAATTCGATAATGATAGACACACAATCATAAAACAAGAAATTGAGCAACTTGAAAATGAGCGTATAGATATTCAAAACGGTGCAGAAGAAATTAATTTGCGTAACCAATTAGCTGATAAACAATCAGAATTGAAGCGCATAGAAGCTAATAATAGCGCCAGTAATGAGAACAAAATACATGCTTTAACAAATGAGCTACACGTTGAAAATGGAACGGTTGCGAATCTTAAAACAAGATTAAAGCAAAACAAACAACAAATTACACATGAAGAAAATCGACGTAATCAATTATTAGAAAATCATAAAGGATTAAAAAGTGATTTAGAAAAAGCTAAAAATCAAAAATTTGAATATCTTGATGACAATGTATGTAGTTGTTGTGGTCAACAGTTACCAGCTGAACAAGTGAGTGAGGTAAGAGAAAAAGCATTGCAGAAATTCAATGCAAACAAATCGAAAGAATTAGAAACAATACAAACATCTATCAATCACATTATTTCAGAGGGCAAGAAAATAAAGCCAATTATCGAGAAATTAGAGGATGACAACAATAATTTACAAATTAAAATCAACGAAGCAGAAGAGCGTTCAGCAAGAATACAAAACAAAATTAATAAGTTGAAAACAACTCACGTTGACGTTACGCAAACTGACGAATACAAAGCAGTAATGTTAGAGATAAATGAGATTAATCAAAAACGCTCTAACATCAGGAAAACTATTCAAGATAAAGTTTCAGGAATAGATGACAAAATAAGCGAACTTACTCAAGAAAAATTAGAAATTGAAGTGTCAATATCAATCGAAAAATCAAATAAACATCTAGATGATGTTATTTCTGAATTAAGAAATGAAGAAGACAGATTATTGGATGAAAAAGAAAAGTATTCACATGACCTTTATATCTTAAAAGAATTTACAACAACAAAAGTCAAAATGCTTACTGAAAACATCAATAACGAATTTGATATTGCTGAATTTAAGCTATTCAATACCTTAGTTAACGGCGAATTAGAAGAAACATGTTCAACAACGGTTAATGGTGTCGAGTATGACAGCGGTTTAAATAACGCCTCAAGAATTAATGTTGGCTTAGATATCATCAACACACTATCAAAACATTTTAAAGTTACAGCGCCAATATTTATTGATAATGCTGAATCAGTAACAGAGCTTATCAAAACAGAATCACAACAAATTCAATTGATAGTAAATGAACAAGATAAAAAATTAAGAATGGAGACTATATAAAATGACTGAAAATAATAAATTACAAACTATTGAACAACAATTAGTACAAGAAAAGAACGTATCTGACAACGTATTAAACAAAGTGAGAGTTTTAGAGTCACAAGGCAATTTGGAATTGCCAAATGATTATTCACCAAGTAATGCCATGAAACAAGCATGGTTACAAATCAGCCAAGATAACAAATTAATGAGTTGTAACGATACAAGCAAAGCAAATGCCTTATTAGACATGGTAACGCAAGGTTTAAATCCAGCTAAAAATCAATGCTACTTTATTCCTTACGGCAACAAAATGCAGTTACAACGTAGCTATCACGGTAATGTAATGATGTTAAAACGTGATGCAGGTGCTCAAGATGTTGTTGCTCAAGTGATTTATAAAGGCGATACATTCAAGCAAGAAATGGGAGAAACAGGACGTATCAAAGCGATTAAACACGAACAAGACTTCTTTAACATCGACAAAGAAAACATTATCGGTGCGTACTGCACAATCGTATTTAATGATGGACGAGATAACTATATTGAAGTCATGACTATTGAACAAATTAAACAAGCATGGATGCAGTCATCAATGATTAAAGATGAAAAAGCATTACAAAATTCTAAAACACATAATAATTTCAAAGAAGAAATGGCTAAAAAAACAGTTATCAATAGAGCTGCTAAACGTTATATCAACACATCAACAGATAGCAATCTTTTCAAATACGCACAAGAATCCGAACAACGTCAACGCAAAGAAGTGTTGGACGCAGAAGTTGAAGAAAATGCAAATCAAGAACAATTGGACTTTGAACAACCAGTTCTTGAAGAAGCACAATACACAGAATTAGAAAATGATAAGCCTATTGATGTATCTGACTTTGAAGAAATAAAAGAACCTGCAACAGAAAAAGAAAGCGAAGAAGAGCCATTTTAATTGAAACAATAGCAACTGGTTCAAGTGGTAACTGCTACGTCTTAAATGATGGACGTACTACGTTACTATTTGAGGCAGGTATAAAATTTGAACGTGTTCAAAAGCATTTCAAATATAAAACAAGACATATAGCAGGGTGTCTTATCACACACGAACATGGTGATCATGCAAAGTATACAAAGCAGTTTGTCGACAATGGTGTAATCAGCTATATGACTGCTGGAACACAACAAGCTATGAATTTTGAAAGTCATCGCTTATGCACGATTAAGGCAAAGCAAGAGCTGCGAATAGGCACATGGTCAATTCTACCGTTTGACATCGAACATGATGCTAACGAGCCTGTGGCTTTCTTATTACAAAGCACACTAGGTTATAAGGTTCTGTATGTTACTGATACAAAGTATTTGAAATACAAATTTAATGGCATTACGCACATGATGCTAGAAGTTAATTATATCTATGAACAAATGCAAGAAAACATAAAAAACGGCAGTGTGCACAGCACATTAGCAAACAGAATTATGGAGTCTCATTTTAGCTTAGAACATGCTATCGGAATGTTAAAAGCAAATGATTTAACTAGACTCGAAGAAATACATTTAATTCATTTAAGTAGTCAAAATTCAAATGCAAAATACATTAAAAGTGAAATACAAAAAGTGACGGGCGCGCCCGTTTATTTTGGAGGTTTATAAATGCTAAACAGAACAATATTAGTTGGTCGTTTAACTAGAGACCCAGAATTAAGAACCACTCAAAGTGGTGTAAATGTAGCATCATTCACATTAGCAGTTAACCGTACATTTACAAATGCACAAGGCGAGCGCGAGGCAGACTTTATTAATATCATCGTATTTAAAAAACAAGCAGAGAACGTTAATAAATACCTATCTAAAGGATCGTTGGCGGGCGTAGATGGTAGGTTACAAACGCGGAACTATGAAAATAAGGAAGGTCAACGTGTATACGTTACGGAAGTTATTGCTGATAGTATTCAATTTTTAGAACCGAAAAACTCAAATGACACTCAACAAGATTTATATCAACAACAAGTACAACAAACACGTGGACAATCGCAATATTCAAATAACAAACCAGTAAAAGATAATCCGTTTGCGAATGCAAATGGTCCGATTGAACTAAATGATGATGATTTACCATTCTAATTTAACCGGTTTGAAAGTGAGGTGTGTATATGACTGGTTGGATAAGTATTGATCGCTCAATTCAAAATCATTGGCTATTTAAAGAAAAGAGAACATTTTCAAAGTTCGAAGCATGGATATATTTACTCATGGAAGCGAATCATTCAGAGGCAAAAGTGCCTATAGGAAACCAAATTGTAACCGTTGAAAGAGGACAAAGATTAACATCTATTTTGACCTTGTCTGACCTTTTTAACTGGTCACGATTTAAAGTGAAAACCTTCCTTGACTTACTCGAGAGTGATGGAATGTTAGAAGTCAAAACAACATCAAAATATACCCTTATAACCATTGTCAATTATGACTTTTATCAAAGTGAGCAGGGCAGGAACCAACATCAAAACGACATCAAACCAACATCAAAACAACATCAGTCAAACATCAACCCAACATCAAAACAACATCAAACCAACACAAACAATAATGATAATAAAGATAATAATGAAAAGAATGTGAATAATGAGAAGAAGAAGGTAACCGCCTTCGACTTCTTCCAAGATAACGGATTCGGTTTCATAACTCCTTACAATTTAGACGATTTAAATTACTATCTTGATTCATTTGAAAATGATTCAGATGAAATAGTTACCGCATCACTTAAAATCGCTAAAGACAGAAACAAGGTTACTTGGGGATATGCTAAAAGCATTTTGAATACTTGGCTTAATGCAAACTTGAAATCTATTGAACAAGTACGTGCATTTGAAAAGCAACAACTTGAAAGCAAAAAACAAAATTATAAACCTTTCGTTAAACAATCAAAAGAAAAAACACCCAAATGGCTCACAGACAGCACGAGAGAAACGAAAACGCCGGAAGTAGATGAAAACCTTGAGAAAGACAGAGAAGCTTTTATTAAGCGTCTAAATAGCAAATGGGAGTGATTGAAAATGGATGCATTTGATAAATACTATCTATTTGATCATGACGGCAACAAAATGTTTTCAGTTACACCACATTTTAAAGATGGACGGCATTTAGTTGTTGGATTAAAACATACAAAATTCAATGGTCGACGTTGGTACTTAGATGATTATGAATTAAAAACACTTATTGATAATGAACAAATGGAGTTAGGACACCAAACAAGCTTATTTGAATATATATGAGGGATTACATGGAGATAGAAATTAAATTTAACGAAACTTTCGAGGCACCTATGGGCTCGCCTCGACCGCGTTTTAGCACAAAAGGTAGATATGCACACACATATATGCCTACAAAATATACAGAACATAAAAAATATTTACAAAATCAAATGCCAAAGCTAAATCTAGAAAATGCATTAAAAATTGAATTAGAGTTTTACTTTACTCCACCTAAATCATGGTCGAAGAAAAAGAAAACTCAAGCGATTGGACAATTAAAAGTAACTAAACCAGATATCGATAATTTGATGAAGACAGTTCTAGACGCTTGTAACAATTATTTGTGGAAAGATGACAATCAAATTGCAGAAATAACTAGCTCAAAGCGTTATGGAATTGAGCCCAAAATAATCATACGAATAGAAGAAATATAAGAGGTGGATAAAATGGCGAGAAAAGCAAGGATTGTAACAATAAATGATAAACCATATAGGTTTACCAAATCTGAAATGGAATTAATAGAAAGTCACGGTATAACCGCTGGAATGGTTTCTAAGAGAGTAAAAGACGGTTGGGAACTACATGAAGCAATGGACGCACCAGAAGGTACGCGTTTAAGCGAGTACAGAGAAAAGAAAACAATAGAAAGACTGGAACAAGCTAGACTCGAACGCAAATTGGAAAGAAAGCGAAAGAAAGAGGCTGAGCTAAGAAGAAAGAAGCCACATTTGTTTAATGTGCCTCAGAAACATCCAAGAGGACGTTATGCGTGCTACCTGATGGAAAACGACATATTCGTGAAAGTTAAGAAGTAGATCATGACAGATAACGCACGCAAAGAATACCTAAATCAATTCTTTGGATCTAAGAGATATCTGTATCAAGATAACGAACGAGTGGCACATATCCATGTAGCAAACGGCAATTATTACTTTCACGGGCATATCGTACCAGGTTGGCAAGGCGTAAAGAAGACGTTTGATACAGCCGAAGAGCTAGAAATATATATAAAGCAACATGGTTTGGAATACGAGAAACAGAAGCAACTAACTTTATTTTAGAGGAGATGGAAATGATGAATAACCGCGAACAAATTGAACAGTCCGTTATAAGTGCTAGTGCGTATAACGGTAATGACACAGAGGGATTACTAAAAGAGATTGAGGACGTATATAAGAAAGCGCAAGCGTTTGATGAAATACTTAAGGGTTTACCTAATGCTATGCAAGATGCACTCAAAGAAGATATTGGTCTTGATGAAGCAGTAGGGATTATGACGGGGCAAGTGGTCTATAAATATGAGGAGGAGCAGGAAAATGA
>NZ_KV830961.1:0-294 GCF_001836945.1 Staphylococcus sp. HMSC062H10 | reverse complement strand
AAGATAATTTTCAATTAGAAAATATCTTACTGCTGTTCTCTATTTATACAATACTTCGTATTGAATGGCTTCGCTTTGCCCGTCTGGCACATTACAGTAAAATTCTATAAATAGAATTTTTGATGACGGGTCCCTTCCTAGGGTGCCGTCTCAGCCACCCCAACCGGCACATTGTTGTAAGCTGACTATATGTCAGCTTCTGTGTTGGGGCCCCTGTCTTCGACTGGCACTGCTCCCTCAGGAGTCTCGCCATTAATACTACGTATTAACATGTAATTTTACTTTGAAATACTT
>NZ_KV830960.1:0-7919 GCF_001836945.1 Staphylococcus sp. HMSC062H10 | reverse complement strand
GCGGTAACACGGGTTCGAGTCCCGTAGGAGTCATACAAACAGAAGTGAAATATCGCTTCTGTTTTTTTATTACATATTTATTATTGAGGAGAGTTGTCCGAGTTGGCCGAAGGAGCACGCCTGGAAAGTGTGTAGGCGCCACAAGCGTCTCGAGGGTTCGAATCCCTCACTCTCCGTTATAGCGCTTAAAATGGTTTTACCCATTTTAAGCGCTATTTTTAAGGTTTTTTGTCTATTATCTGAGTCACTTAATTTAAAATTTGTTTGTTCAATAGTAAGTAGGATTGTTAAGTTTAAAATCGTAATCTAATAATATTAGTGAATATTTAAAGATTAAAAACAGAATTTTTCAGTTTATTAAGAAAAAATTTTTGTGAAGGAGGGATATTATTAAAAATAGTAAAGTAATGTTAAATGTATTATTATTAATTTTAAATTTAATTGCAATATGTAGTGTAAACAATGCATATGCAAATGAAGAAGATCCTAAAATAGAGAGTTTGTGTAAGAAGTCAAGTGTAGACCCTATTGCTTTACATAATATTAATGATGATTATATAAATAATCGATTTACGACAGTAAAATCAATTGTATCAACTACAGAAAAATTCTTAGACTTCGATTTATTATTTAAAAGTATTAATTGGTTAGATGGAATATCTGCTGAATTTAAAGATTTAAAAGTGGAATTTAGCTCATCAGCGATTTCTAAAGAATTTCTAGGAAAGACTGTTGATATTTATGGTGTTTACTATAAAGCACATTGTCATGGTGAGCATCAAGTGGATACTGCCTGTACATATGGTGGGGTAACACCTCATGAAAATAATAAATTAAGCGAGCCTAAAAATATAGGAGTAGCTGTGTATAAGGATAATGTAAATGTTAATACATTTATCGTTACTACAGATAAAAAGAAAGTTACTGCACAAGAACTTGATATTAAAGTAAGAACAAAATTAAATAATGCATATAAATTGTATGACAGAATGACTAGTGATGTACAAAAAGGTTATATTAAATTTCATTCTCATTCGGAGCATAAAGAATCATTTTATTATGATTTATTTTATATTAAAGGAAATTTACCAGATCAATATTTGCAAATTTATAATGATAATAAAACAATAGATTCATCAGACTATCATATTGATGTTTATTTATTTACATAACAATCTGAAAGTTGATGGATATCAACTTACAATCCTATAAAGAACTATAGATATTAACATATTTTTACAAAGTAGCTTAGTAAATGATGAAGAACGAATAGTGATTCAAATCTAACTTTATTACTATAAAAAGCTTTCTATTTTAGTATAGATAACAAAACCAGATTAACGAGTAATAATATATAAGTGGGATAGAATCATGATGATTTAAGAAGAATTGGTTATTTTTACAATAAAAGATAATAAAGATAGAGAAGTTTAAATATAGGAGAAATAAAATATGAAAAGAATACTTATCATTGTTGTTTTATTGTTTTGCTATTCGCAAAATCATATCGCAACCGCTGATGTCGGAGTTTTGAATCTTAGGAACTATTATGGTAGCTATCCAATTGAAGACCACCAAAGTATTAATCCTGAAAATAATCATCTTTCGCATCAATTAGTTTTTTCTATGGATAATTCGACAATAACAGCTGAATTTAAGAACGTTGATGATGTAAAGAAATTCAAAAATCATGCTGTAGATGTATATGGTCTAAGTTATAGTGGATATTGTTTGAAAAACAAATATATATACGGTGGAGTTACATTAGCAGGTGATTATTTAGAGAAATCTAGATGTATTCCTATTAATCTTTGGGTTAATGGAGAACATCAAACTATATCTACTGACAAAGTATCAACTAATAAAAAGTTAGTAACAGCTCAAGAAATTGATACTAAATTAAGAAGATATCTACAAGAAGAATATAATATTTATGGCTTTAATGATACAAATAAAGGAAGAAATTATGGTAATAAGTCAAAATTTAGTTCTGGATTTAATGCAGGAAAAATATTATTTCATTTGAATGATGGTTCATCATTTTCTTATGACTTATTTGATACTGGAACAGGACAAGCTGAAAGTTTCTTAAAAATATATAATGACAACAAAACTGTCGAAACTGAAAAATTCCATTTAGATGTAGAAATATCTTATAAGGACGAAAGTTGAAGTATTTCAATCATAACTTAGTAAAGGAAATGCCATGAAAAAATTTAAATATAGTTTTATATTAGTTTTTATATTACTTTTTAACATTAAAGATCTTACGTATGCTCAAGGTGATATTGGTGTAGGTAACTTAAGAAATTTCTATACAAAACATGATTATATAGATTTAAAAGGCGTCACAGATAAAAATCTACCTATTGCAAATCAACTCGAATTTTCAACAGGTACCAATGATTTGATCTCAGAATCTAATAATTGGGACGAAATAAGTAAATTTAAAGGAAAGAAACTGGATATTTTTGGCATTGATTATAATGGTCCTTGTAAATCTAAATACATGTTTGGAGGGGCCACTTTATCAGGACAATACTTAAATTCTGCTAGAAAAATCCCTATTAATCTTTGGGTTAATGGCAAACATAAAACAATTTCTACTGACAAAATAGCAACTAATAAAAAACTAGTAACAGCTCAAGAAATTGATGTTAAATTAAGGAGATATCTTCAAGAAGAATACAATATATATGGTCATAATAACACTGGTAAAGGCAAAGAATATGGATATAAATCTAAATTTTATTCAGGTTTTAATAATGGGAAAGTTTTATTTCATTTAAATAATGAAAAATCATTTTCATATGATTTGTTTTATACAGGAGATGGACTGCCTGTAAGTTTTTTGAAAATTTATGAAGATAATAAAATAATAGAATCTGAAAAATTTCATCTTGATGTCGAAATATCATATGTAGATAGTAACTAATGATAATTAGTTTTAACACTAAAATGCGAATTTATACGAAATTAATATTTGTATTAACTATTTAAATTTTAAAGTCTCTAGGGCTAATGTGTACGTTAAATATTCCCTGTAATACATCAAATTTATAAAAAATTAAAATATGGAGTTGTTGTAATGAAGTTATTTGCTTTTATCTTCATATGTGTTAAGTCTTGCAGCTTACTATTTATGTTAAATGGCAATCCTAAACCAGAACAATTGAATAAAGCGAGTGAATTCACTGGTCTAATGGATAATATGAGGTATTTGTATGATGATAAACACGTATCAGAAACAAACATTAAATCCCAAGAAAAGTTTTTACAACATGATTTATTATTTAAAATAAATGGTTCTAAAATTTTAAAAACAGAATTTAATAATAAAAGCCTTTCGGATAAATATAAAAATAAAAACGTAGATTTGTTTGGGACAAACTATTATAATCAATGCTATTTTTCATCGGATAATATGGAATTAAATGATGGTAGATTAATTGAAAAAACGTGTATGTATGGCGGTGTGACCGAGCATGATGGAAATCAAATAGATAAAAATAATTCAACTGATAACTCTCATAATATCTTAATTAAAGTTTATGAAAACGAGAGAAATTCATTATCTTTTGATATACCTACTAATAAGAAAAACATAACAGCACAAGAAATAGATTATAAAGTTAGAAACTATTTACTTAAGCATAAAAATTTATATGAATTTAACAGTTCGCCTTATGAGACTGGCTATATAAAGTTTATCGAAGGAAGTGGTCATTCTTTTTGGTATGATTTGATGCCTGAATCTGGTAAAAAATTTTATCCGACTAAATATTTACTAATTTATAATGATAATAAAACAGTTGAGAGTAAATCTATTAATGTAGAAGTTCATTTAACCAAAAAATAATTGAGGGAGAGAATATTATAAAAAATATTAAAAAGCTTATGAGATTGTTCTACATAGCTGCAATTATAATAACTTTATTATGTCTTATTAATAATAATTATGTTAATGCTGAAGTAGACAAAAAAGATTTAAAGAAAAAATCTGATCTAGATAGTAGTAAGTTATTTAATTTAACAAGCTATTATACTGATATAACGTGGCAATTAGACGAGTCAAATAAAATTAGTACAGATCAACTACTGAATAATACTATAATATTAAAAAATATTGATATATCCGTACTTAAAACTTCTAGTTTGAAAGTTGAGTTTAACTCATCAGATTTAGCAAATCAATTTAAAGGAAAAAATATAGATATTTATGGACTGTATTTTGGAAATAAATGTGTAGGCTTAACTGAAGAAAAAACATCATGCTTATACGGAGGAGTTACGATACATGATGGAAATCAATTAGATGAAGAGAAAGTTATAGGCGTTAATGTATTTAAAGATGGTGTCCAACAAGAAGGTTTTGTTATAAAAACCAAAAAGGCTAAAGTAACAGTACAAGAATTAGACACTAAAGTTCGATTTAAATTAGAAAATTTATATAAAATATACAATAAAGATACCGGTAACATACAAAAAGGATGCATTTTCTTTCATTCTCATAATCATCAAGATCAATCATTTTATTATGATTTATATAACGTAAAAGGTTCAGTGGGAGCAGAGTTTTTTCAATTTTATAGTGATAATAGAACAGTTAGCTCATCTAATTATCATATTGATGTATTTTTATATAAAGATTAAGTGATTGATGATTATCAACTGAATCATGAAATTAAACCATTATATGAGAGGAAAATGATTTGAATTGTAGTAAAATTTGAAATTTATATATTATCTTGAATACGGATTCAAAATTATTTGTTGTAATTAGTAATAATGATAAATAGAATTTTAATTTATTCTGCTAGTGAATTTTTAGTTTTAAAACAATGCTATCGACACACTACAACCTGAACTATCTATAAGCGTGAATTTATAATAAGGTTCATTGTCAAATAGACTGAATAAGTTAGAGGAGGTTTTATGAAGAAATTATCTACTGTAATTATTATTTTGATTCTAGAAATAGTTTTTCATAATATGAATTATGTGAATGCTCAACCCGATCCTAAATTAGACGAACTAAATAAAGTAAGTGATTATAAAAATAATAAGGGAACTATGGGTAATGTAATGAATCTTTATACGTCTCCACCTGTTGAAGGAAGAGGAGTTATTAATTCTAGACAGTTTTTATCTCATGATTTAATTTTTCCAATTGAGTATAAGAGTTATAATGAGGTTAAAACTGAATTAGAAAATACAGAATTAGCTAACAATTATAAAGATAAAAAAGTAGACATTTTTGGCGTTCCATATTTTTATACATGTATAATACCTAAATCTGAACCGGATATAAACCAAAATTTTGGAGGTTGTTGTATGTATGGTGGTCTTACATTTAATAGTTCAGAAAATGAAAGAGATAAATTAATTACTGTACAGGTAACAATCGACAATAGACAATCACTTGGATTTACAATAACTACAAATAAGAATATGGTTACTATTCAGGAACTAGATTACAAAGCAAGACACTGGCTCACTAAAGAAAAAAAGCTATACGAGTTTGATGGTTCTGCATTTGAATCTGGATATATAAAATTTACTGAAAAGAACAATACAAGTTTTTGGTTTGACTTATTTCCTAAAAAAGAACTAGTACCTTTTGTTCCATATAAGTTTTTAAATATTTACGGAGATAATAAAGTTGTTGATTCTAAGAGTATTAAAATGGAAGTATTTCTTAATACTCACTGATAAGTATATTTGATATCACTATACAATCATAAAGTGCGTTTTTCGAACTTTTGTTCTAAGTGTTTTATAGATTCATGTAAATAGTTAGTTTATTGCCGGTTGAATTATTTAATTTTTCTAAATGATTTATTCTAAATATGTTTTATGTCAATAGCGGTTTAAAAATGCTGTTTTATGGCGATTTGAAAATGACGTGCTTTTAAATGTATTTTTAATTTTATAATCTTTTAGTCGACATGATTCTCCAGTGGAAATGATAATTTAATAACGTACATTTATGATTGTTTAAGAATGTACAATTTTTTAACACTCTAGAGGTAAATCTATCGAGGTAATCCGAATTCTCCGTTAATTTAACGGAAATACAATGAATTGTTAGTTTTCTTAAAAGAGCAAGTGTCAAATACGTATCAAGAAAAAGTTTTTCTGACTCGTTGACCTTGTTCTTTTTTGTTCTAAAATAAAACGTGCAAATAAAAAAGTTATCTGCTTTTCTATTTGCACGATATGGTTTGGAAATTAAAGAATATAAATAAGGGACTACTGCTAATTTATGAGGTTAAAGTTTCAATGATTTTTGATTTATTAGACCATTTTAATATCTCAAGGTTTTCATGTTCTGCTACAGTTTGTGCTCTTTCATTTATCGGATGATCTACATCATTTACAATTATCAACATGATAGGTTCTAATTTGTTTCTGGATGGTCTGTTTGGTTTGATATCACGGTAAATATAAGCTTCATTAGTTATTTTGTTGAAATCTAAGTTGTTTGTAAAGTTAACTAGTTTTTCTGGTTGTGATTTTGTTTCAGAAACAATATAATCAATAGAATATTTTAAACCTGATTCTCCAGAAACAGAAACTTGTGCTAAACCTCTTATTTCTTGGTCATATAAGAATTCAAATACTTCTTCATAGAATATGTTTGTAACGTTAGATTTAGTAGTTAAAGTAAGGTCATAAATTTTCAATATGCCTTGAATTAAATTATGTTTAGACTGAGCAAAACTCTCATTTTTAACATCCGCTGTAATTTCTTTATCAACTAATTTTAAATTAAATTGATTTAAAATATTTTGTATAAGTTTAGTTCTCGTTTTTGTGTTTATATCAATACCCAACATTTCTAATTCATTAATCGTCAATCCGTCATCTGATAGACAAATTTCATTATTAGGTAGTGTATCAGCATATATTCTAATAAAATCATTCAAATGGTTCTTAAAGGGAGTAGTAATTTCTGTAGAACTATCTAATTCTTTGAAGATATAATTTTGCTTTAACCAGTTGAAATATTCGTTCATTCTTTCTTCGATTGTCTTCACTAAGTATCCCTCCATTTCTTTTACAGTAATCTTGGTTCTATTATAACATTATCGTGTTTTATATTAGTATACTTCATAAAGAAGTCTAATGATTCTATAATTTCATCTGTTAATTCTAAATCTTCAATATCTTTTAATGGAATCGCAATACCACCATTATTATATTCCTCAGTATATATGTGTATATGTGGCGTAGGTATTCTTTCATTATTTGGTGGATTTGCATGATCACTACCATTAACATCGAACCTAATCATATTAGAAATATAATTATTACTTCTTAGCAAAAAAATAATAAGGGTAGGGGGGCTACCCGAAATTATTTAGTTTGATTTTATTCATATCTTTCTGGTTCGAGACCCATTTCTCTTAAAATTTGGTCGCTATTTTCTTGTGCTCTTTGAGCTTCTTCAGGTGTATAAAAATGCTTATACTCTCTTTTATATATCGTGTCTGTTTCTCCCTCTACATATTCTTCTCTAATAGGGTTATTTGTAGTTGTGTGTGATTGTCCATTATAAATTTCTGTAACTCTATTCCCGTTTTCTATAACTGTGTAATTGTTTTTATTGCTTTGTTGTTGATTGTTATGATTACTATTATTATTTAAGACTGGTTGTTTATTATTGACATTTTGAACTTGCTCATTATTGTTTTTATTTATATCTTGATTCTTCTTTTCGTTCTTTGGTTTATCATTATTTTTCTTAGCTTCTTTTTTTACTTCTGATTTTTTTTCGTCTTCCTTTTTCTTATTTTCATTGTTAGCATTCCCACATGCGACTAAAATCATTGTACTAGCTAGTAATAGACTGAGTAATCTCCTCATGCTGTTATCTCCTTTTATTGGTATGTCAACAATTTTTTAGACAGTTTTCA
>NZ_KV830959.1:0-311 GCF_001836945.1 Staphylococcus sp. HMSC062H10 | reverse complement strand
GTTTCTTCTTGTCTTGATACTATATAGAAATAACGTTCTTTTCTAAAATCCTTTTGAAGCGTTGATATGACGGCGTTTCATACTGTTTTCCGTGGGGAAAATAAAATTTGACATAAAAAGACCTCCAGTAGTTGTTTATTGAGTAGACGCTTTAATCATACTACTGGTGTTTTTTTATGTCAAAAATTCCTTTCAACACAAAAAATAGCCGAAAACCCTTATATATCAAAGTCTACGGCCATAAATTAAAAATCGAGTTATTTCTATATAGTATCGAGTTATTTCTATATAGTATCAAGACAAGAAGAAAC
>NZ_KV830958.1:0-307 GCF_001836945.1 Staphylococcus sp. HMSC062H10 | reverse complement strand
TCTATATAGTATCAAGACAAGAAGAAACTCGTTTTCAACTCGTTTCCAAAAACCTATTCCTCAATCCTATTTTTTTGAAAATAATAAGTAAGCAACATACCTGAAATAGCAGCTGCTACACCTCCGATAAACCTAGCAACCCAAATATTGATAGGCATACTCTCAAAAATCATTAATATAAAATTTCCAACAAAAGCAGATATACAGATTATCAAAAAAACTTTTAAACCAGTCATAAAAACACTCCTTTTTATTAACACTAACTAAAAATATTGCTTTATTCCAATTGCTTTATTGACGTTGAGCC
>NZ_KV830957.1:0-479 GCF_001836945.1 Staphylococcus sp. HMSC062H10 | reverse complement strand
GAAAATGATTAGCAAAGTAATGCACCTCCTCTCTGCGTCTGAATTGACGCCTGAGAGATAGGCGACCTGTATATTATATCATCTCCGAATATACGATGATAGATAACTTCCGATAAGTCGTCTTATGTTATATAACTTCGTTTTTTATAGTATCAAGACAAAAGAAGAAACGCAGTTCAAAATCATCACCTAAATTCATTAATCTAAAGAAAAAACGGTGTAATAAATAGTGAATATTATAGTCTATTAAAGAATAGATTTAAAAACACTCTAAAAGGTGCATTAAAGATTTGTAAAACTTTAATATATCCTTTTTAGGTGAAAACTTATGATAATTGTAGGTTCT
The DNA here is from genome assembly GCF_001836945.1 of Staphylococcus sp. HMSC062H10. Classification (NCBI taxonomy): domain Bacteria; kingdom Bacillati; phylum Bacillota; class Bacilli; order Caryophanales; family Staphylococcaceae; genus Staphylococcus; species Staphylococcus sp. HMSC062H10. The sequence goes on along the minus strand of NZ_KV830957.1, from coordinate 133 downwards.
CTCATTATCTATGATTATTAATTTTAACTGTATCTAGAAAATCATCACCCCAATCACAAATTGAAAATACTACTTTATCAAGATAAGAAAAAAGAAAAAACTTGCCCTAAGATTTTATAAAATCTTAGGGCAA
>NZ_KV830956.1:0-235 GCF_001836945.1 Staphylococcus sp. HMSC062H10 | reverse complement strand
ACAGGTGTGACCTCCTTGCTATAGTCACCAGACATATGAATGTAGATTATACATTCAAAACTAGATAGTAAGTAAAAGTGATTTTGCTTCGCAAAACATTTAAATTTGATTAAGTCTTCGATCGATTAGTATTCGTCAGCTCCACATGTCACCATGCTTCCACCTCGAACCTATTAACCTCATCATCTTTGAGGGATCTTATAACCGAAGTTGGGAAATCTCATCTTGAGGGGGG
>NZ_KV830955.1:0-2990 GCF_001836945.1 Staphylococcus sp. HMSC062H10 | reverse complement strand
ACTGCCCATTTACATGCAAATTTAAAAATTAGCAATAAATCGTTCCGAATTTGCATTTTAAATGGGCAAACGTGCCGTTTGATCACATAGTTCGTGTAGCGACAAAAAGAGTATAACGAAAGTATAATAAGCGTATAAAAAAAGTGTAATGATAGAAAATAGCATTATACTTTTTTAGTCGTTCATCGCTCATCAGAACAACAAATAAATTTTTAAGAAATAAATTTTGAGAGTTGACCACCCACGTTCTCCGTAAACTACAAATGTGGGTGGTCAACTCTCAAAATATTTTTATATTTTTTTATTGTTCTTCTTCGGTAAGTTCGTGAAGTTCACTTGCCAGGTACTCTTTCTGATTCCAAATATAATAAATTTGGTAAAGGTATTCAGTGGGATCGATTTCTTGGTTCTGTTGCAAAGTTAAAAAATAAGTGTCTAACCTTATGTTTAAAATAATACTTCGTATTAACTAGCTAGCATGAGCATGATGCTAATTACACGGCATGGCGAAAACCCGTAGATCTGAAGAGATCTGCGGTTCTTTTTATATAGTCCATAAATACATTCAATGCCTTTGATCGTATTCTTTGCCGTATTGATACTTTGATAACTTATTTTCCTTACTTTGATATGACGATGATCTTGTTCAATGAGATTATTTAAATATTTAGAGTTACAATGACAGTTGGGGGTAAGTTTAAAATCTTTAATCACTTTGGACATTGCCACCTTCGTTGAAGGGGCTTGGTTTGTAATTATCATTTGAGGTTTGCCAAATTGTTTAATAAGACGTTTAATAAACGTATATGCTGAGTGATTATCTCGTTTCTTACGTAACGAAATATCTAGTGTATGGCCATCTGCATCAATAGCGCGATATAAATAATTCCATTGCCCTTTAATTTTGATATACGTCTCATCTATATGCCATTTATAATAAGCTTGCTTATTCTTTTTCTTCCAAATTTGATACAAAATAGGAGCATATTCCTGTACCCATCGATAAATTGTTGAATGATGAACATAGATGCCTCGTTCTCTCAATATTTCAGATATATCACGATAACTTAATGCATATCTTAGATAGTAGCCAACGGCTACAGTAATGACATCTTTGTCAAATTGCTTATATCTGAAATAATTCATCCTCTGCACCTCATTTTTTGTTGACTATTATACTATATTTCTAACTTTGCAACAGAACCTAATTTAAGTTATGCAGATATACTAGAAATTTTAAAAATTAAAAAGGCTTATAACGTAAAACAGTGTGGTAACGTCTTAGAGTTCAAGCCGACTGATGAAGGTTATTTGAAATTACATAAGACATGGTTTTGTAAATCAAAATTATGTCCAGTTTGTAATTGGAGGCGTGCTATGAAAAATAGTTATCAAGCTGAAAAAGTTATTAAAGAAGTTATCAAAGAAAAGCCTAAAGCACGTTGGTTATTCTTAACACTTTCAACACGAAATGCGATAGATGGAGATACTTTAGAACAAAGTTTGAAACACTTAACGAAAGCATTTGATAGGTTAAGTAGATATAAAAAAGTTAAACAAAATCTTGTTGGATTTTTGCGTTCGACAGAAGTTACCGTTAATAAAAATGACGGTAGTTATAATCAACATATGCATGTTTTATTATGTGTTGAAAATAGTTATTTTAAAAATAAATCTAATTATATAACTCAAGAAGAATGGGTCTATTTATGGCAAAAAGCATTACAAGTTGATTATCGACCTGTTGCAAATATTAAAGCAATTAAACCTAATCAAAAAGGCGATAAAGATATTGAATCGGCAATCAAAGAGACATCAAAATATTCGGTTAAGTCATCTGATTTTTTAACTGACAATGACGAAAAAAATCAAGAAATTGTAAGTGATTTAGAAAAAGGTTTATATCGAAAACGTATGTTAAGTTATGGTGGATTGCTTAAACAAAAGCATAAAATTTTAAACTTAGACGATGCTGAAGATGGTAATTTAATTAATACAAGTGATGAAGATAAAACAACAGATGAAGAAGCAAAAGCACATTCAATTACGGCAATTTGGAATTTTGAAAAACAAAATTATTATTTAAGACATTAGTGATGACTGATGTCTTTTTTATTGATTTTTTGTAAAAAAGTACTGTCTTATTTTTGTGACAAATGCTGTATGTAGTGTCACAAAACTGTGACAAGCGCAATATATTGTGTCACAAAAGTGTGACACTACAGCTTTTTATGATATCACTTTAAAATTACTTAAAACCCTTGGAATGTCTGGCTTTGCCAGACCTATCGTTTTTGAATGATAGCAAATTCTCCTTATGCTCTTACGGAGTTCTTAGAGAAAATTTAAAATTCTCGATTTTTGATAAAAAGCGCCCTGCAGGAATTTAGAAAAACATGGGGGAAGTTTTAAAGGATTTTATGCTAATTTTTAATTTGCATGTAAATGGGCAGTGTCCGAAAAATCGACACTGGGTTTGATCGAATTTTTGATTATAAAATCAGAATATATTTATTTGGCTCATATTTGCGTTTTAAGAAACAAATAAGATAATACAGTTATAAAACTATATATTTTTAAAGTTCGTTCTAAATACCCCCTTAAAATGCAAAATAAGTATATTCGATTATTACATGTAAATTTTGGTTTTAGCTCGACGCATTTTTAAGTATGTAAATGCGCCTCTTGGATAACGAAAAATAAAAAATCTTAATTAAACAGAGTTTAACTAAGATAGTCACGAATTTTATTAGGTTTAAAAATTATGATTACTTCAGATGTTTAGAATTAAGGTGTTGATTATAGTGTGAATGAAAGTAAGGGATAATAATTAGTAAATCAGTGCACAATTAATGCTTTATTTAAGGTATAGTTACACGCATAATCAAACATGCATTTATGCCGAGAAAATTTATTGACGTTGAGAAGAACCCTTAACTAAACTTGTAGACGAATGTCGGCATAGCGTGAGCTATTAAGCCGACCATTCG
>NZ_KV830954.1:0-3430 GCF_001836945.1 Staphylococcus sp. HMSC062H10 | reverse complement strand
ATAGAATTTGTCCAATTAAGTGTAGACGATTCACCTTTTAAATAAATATGGCGCTGTAACCGATGACTATTATAAGGAAAAATCATACACGCGATTTTTAAATGGAGAAATCAAAAGTATTACAAAAGGAAAATACACTAGAGCTAGCGAAGGATTATATTGTCATCACATAAGCGAGGACAAATTCCAAAACTTATCTGACCTAAGATTCATTTCCGAATTTAAGTACTCATACAACGTTCAAAAGAAAGAAAACTTAGTTTACTGCGATTTAATCGAGCATTTAATTTTACATGCAATTATTACAAAAGAATCCAATGGCCAATTTGGTGTGGCTGGATTATGTCAAATGATCAAACCAACAGTCATTGATTGGTACATTGGCGAATATAATCCAAAACCAACATGGATGCAAGCCACCAAAGCACGTGCCTATTTGCCTAGAATATTAGTAGAGAAATTACTCATTAAAATTGACGATATGTTAAAAGGAATAGAAATATATGATTTCCTTGAGTCTAGATAAATGATTAATCTAGATTTATTTTTTGCTGTTAGGATTTTGTTATAGATGTTTAAACCCATAATTAAATATATTTTATAAAAATAGACCACGCATACCAATCTATAAACGGACAATGTTTATAAATGAGTTTGCCTGGTCTTGAATTGTATTAGTTTTCTTTTGGTTTTAATAAATCGACTGTAAAAGTCAATATAAAAATGTACATCAATGATTGCATAGGAATATACAAAATTGTTTTCTATGCAATTTCCTTCTTAGGTGAAAGATCTTTGTAATCTATAGGTTTACTCATACGTTTTTGGGATATCGTCATTTTGAGATAAAATAACTATCCGTATTTAAGTCAAGAATATCCATAAAAGCGTTACAATCAAGTGTATCTTTAATTCCAATCTTAAAGGTACCGTGAGGAGTATAATTTATATCAATATGATTTAATGGGTGTAACTTACCATTTTCGTGCACCTCATCATAATCGTATCGTAAATAACCCGATTCAAACATCTGTAGGTTTTTAAGTACTTGCCATACTTCATCTTTATTCGGTTTTGTTTCAAAACTGTCTATAACTTGCATCAATTCAGAATCCAAATCAAGAATCCCCTGAATTTCTTTTCCAAAAAAAGTTTCTTTAAACGCTAATTTCAGAACTGTAAGGTTAAGCGCATTTAATTCTAAATTAGTAATAGAATCGTAAATTATTAAATTGTTACTTTCTTCCTGAACTTCAACACTGAAAGGAAAATTAAATGAGAAAATCTTATTCTCAATTACAAAAAACAACCGTTTCATTTTATCAACTTTTAAGATGATATAATTATTACTTGGTTTTTCTAAAACATCAGCATTTTTCAGTAATAGAATAGCTTCTAGCATTAACATAATAACATGTTGTTTTGTTCTAATTGGTTCAGAAGCTATTTCTACGAATCTTTTAGTCATTCGTACTGTAAACTCTTTCATACTAACACCCTATACCATATCAATATTTTTGTTAATTACCTTATAAATTTTTTCAAAATCCACACTCCCCGGTAACAATACATTAACCATTTCATGAATTTTTTCTTTTGCTTTTTGATCTTGAATATGAAACGATTGGCGCAAAATCTCTTCTACAATTTGGTATTGAGATTTATTTTCACTAGCTTCTAGCATCAATTTAGATTTATCCATTATTTCATCAGGTTTTGGCTTTTCCACCTTAAGTTGTCCCGTATCGTTTAACTTTTCTGCTGCATCTCCAAGTTTAGAATTGAGTTCTCCATTTTCTTCTGAAAGTATTAAATAGCTTGTGATAAATGACCTTGTAAGCATCATATATAGTGAGTTTCTAATATTTGTATTACTATTAAGTACAGAGGTGGTTATACAAATAATAAAGGGAAATTCTAGACCTTTTATATTATTTCGATTACTTATAAACAAAGCATCTTTTGTTTTATTTTTTACTTCATAACCTTTAATGGATTTCCACCCAAACATTTGATCAACCTTAATAATCAATTGTTCAGCAAGTTCATAGTTTGAATTATTGTCTTCAAGGAATACGACTCCAATATCACCTGGTTCGACAGTAGGATTTTTTTCTCGAATATCTTGAATAGCCGATAGAACTTTATCCAAATACTTGTCATCTAAAGCAACAGAAAGTTTGAGGCTGGTAATATCTTCTGCAATATTTTCAAATCTTTTTAAAGGCTCTCTTGAAAAACTGTAATAATCCCCTTCTTTTTCAATTGTGTATCCACAGGCTTCCCATTCTTCATCACTTAACCATCTAACTACCGGCCTCTCTAAAAGTCCAAATCCTATTGCGTGTGCAAACATTAGCGTTTTTGGATCAGTCCTATAAACTCTATTCAAAAGAAAGTCAGGCACTATTTCTGTGTTTTCATTATAGTAATAAATACTTTGAAAGATGTCTCCGGCAATATAAACTTGTTTTATTGTAACTTTTTTACATAATTCGAAAAAAGCTTCATTAAAATCTTGACTTTCATCGATTAGAATGTAATCAAAGAACGGCTCAAATATCCCTTCTGATTCAAGTTGATTCAGCTTTTCTAAAGCATCTTTACATACCGATTCAAAAGATATAGACCAGTTGTACCTTTGAAAAGGAATTTCGTAATAATCACAAATAAAACTATATAAACCTGAATTTTTATCAACTTTAGAGCCCCAGCTACGTTCTACCCAAAGTCGCTCGCCCCATTTAATTTGCTCATTAACTTTCATGAAATCAAAAAAAGCAGGGATTCGTTCATTCAAATCTTGTGCTAAAATCTTACTATAACAGGTGAAAAATATTTTTGACTTTTCCTCGTTAACGTAAATATCCTTAAGTTTATGTAACAGTAATTCCGTTTTACCCGTGCCTGCTAAACCTTGAATTGTTACTACTTTTTTATCTGGTTGTTTGTAAATGAACCTTGTTTGTTCTCCATCAAATAGAGTAATATTTTTCTTAATTTGTTCTAACGTATTTCCAGGGAGTTCTCCATCAACACGATCAATATCATTGATACTTCCAGTTAGTAAAGATATCAATAACTCACCTTTACGTGCATCTATACCAGTTAATGAACAACTTTCGATAATCGAAGTTATATCATCAGTAGTCTGGAAGTCAACTTTTTTTACAAGCTTATCTCTCCATTTTCTTGGTCTACCCAAAAAATTATTATAATTGTATTTATCTGATATAATCCCAAGATCTTCAATAAAATCCGCAGAAAAGTCTTCAAACGCATCCGTATCATTACCAACATTAATAACTAATAGCTTAACTTTTGGAATAAGAATAACAACCGCTTCTTTATAAGCGTATTTATATTTTCTTTCACCTACTGGTTTGTTTATTACATATTGAATCGTCTACACTTAATTGGACAAATTCTA
>NZ_KV830953.1:0-50351 GCF_001836945.1 Staphylococcus sp. HMSC062H10 | reverse complement strand
GGGGTGGGACGACGAAATAAATTTTACGAAAATATCATTTCTGTCCCACTCCCAAGATACACTAATTCGCCAAGCGAAAAGTGTAACTATATATGCAGTTGGAGCGAAGACCAACTGTAAACCGCGACATTATAGAGCTAATCACTAGCCTACCTCAGGATCACCAACGAATCCTTCATTATTAAGGAATCTAGGCATCTTTACGGCGTGGTTCTAATCGCATCTTTTTCAATCTAAGTGCGTTTGTTACAACACTTACTGAACTTAGTGCCATTACAGCACCAGCAACCCATGGCGCAAGTAAGCCCAATGCAGCTATAGGGATACCGGCAATATTATAGCCGAATGCCCAAAATAGATTTTGACGAATATTACGAATGGTTGCTTTACTTGCATAAATGGCTTTAGGAATAAGCATCAAGTCGCCACCAAGAATAGTAATATCAGCTGCTTCAATCGCAACTTCTGTACCTGTACCAATGGCGATACCGATATCAGCTTTAACTAATGCAGGTGCATCATTTACACCGTCACCAACCATCGCAACCTTCTTACCTTGTTGCTGTAGTTTCGCAATTTGTGCAGCTTTTTCTTCTGGTAAAATATCTGCAATAACAGTATCTATGCCTACTTGTTTTGCAATGGCTTGAGCAGTGTTTTTATTATCGCCAGTTAACATGGCAACTTCAATACCCATATCATGCAATTGTTTTATAGCATCTTTGGCATGATCTTTTACAGTATCTGCCACTGCGATGATACCAGTTAATGAATAATTAACAGCAATGAGCATAGCAGTTTTACCATCTCGTTCATAATGTGTTAAATCATCAGAAATATGCTTAGGCAAGCTAATATCATTGTCAGCCATTAATTTACGGTTACCAACCAATATATGGTGATGATCAATCGTTGCTTCAATTCCATGACCAGGTACTGCTTTAAATGTTGTCGTCTCAGTTAATGTTAATTGCTTTTCTTTTGCATAATTGACAATGGCTTCTGCCAATGGGTGTTCAGAATCTTTTTCAGCAGTAGCAAGCAGTTGTAGCGTTTGATCGTCACCATGATAATCTGTCACGACTGGACGACCATTTGTAATGGTACCCGTCTTATCTAAAACGATGGTATCAATTTGATGTGTGCGTTCAACAAACTCGCCACCTTTAAATAAAATACCATTTTCAGCTGCACGACCGGTACCTACCATAATAGATGTTGGTGTAGCAAGTCCCAATGCGCATGGACAAGCAATGACGAGAACGGAAATACTCGCAACAAGTGCAGGTTCAAATGTACCTGGTGTAACTAAAGTAATCCACACGATAAATGTTAATAGTGCGATACCAACAACGATAGGAACGAAATAACCAGAAATAATATCTGCCAATCGCTGAATCGGCGCTTTAGAACTTTGAGCTTCTTCGACAACTTTAATAATATTTGCCAACGCAGTGTCCCCGCCAACTTTTGTTGCTGTCATAGTAATAGTACCGTTTTTGTTCATTGTTGAACCAATTACAGTATCATCAACATTCTTTTCAACAGGGATAGATTCACCTGTTAACATAGATTCGTCGATGGCAGTCATACCTTTAATAATTTTGCCATCAACAGGTATCTTTTCACCTGGTTTAACGATAAGTGTATCTCCAACATGTACCTCATTTAGAGGAATCATCACTTCATTACCGTCATTTAAAATGCGTGCTTCTTTAGCTTGTAAACTTAATAATTCGCCAAGCGCATTAGTTGTTTGAGACTTCGCTCTAGCTTCTAAATACTTACCGAATAAGATTAAGGTAATTAGTACGGCGCTTGTTTCAAAGTATAAATGCGGTTGCGTTGTTGAGCCATTTAGCCAACGAACCATTTCATAAATACTGTAAAAATATGCTGCACTTGTACCAACAGCAACAAGTACATCCATATTGGCGCCACCATTTCTTAAGTTTTTATAAGCACCTACATAAAATTGCCATCCAATAATAAATTGTACAGGTGTAGCTAAAATAAATTGGAACCATGGATTCGTAAATAGTGCTGGTATATGCATATTGAAAAGATGCACAAACATTAACATTAATAGCGGTAAAGATAATACTGCTGATATGATAAGCTTAATTAATTTATGTTGTAGCGCTTCAGCTTTGCGTGACGTTTGATCTTTATTGTTATCTTTAATAGACGCGTCATAACCTAATTTTTGAATGCGAGTGACAAGTTTATCAGCATCTGTTTCTTCAGGATAATAGTCAACTTTAGCTTGCTCTGTTGTTAAATTGACCGTTGCATTTTGAACGCCGTCCATTTTATTTAACACTTTTTCAATACGGCTTGAGCATGCAGCACAAGTCATGCCTGTAATGTCTAATTCGACAGTTTCTACAGCGACACCGTAACCTAAATGTTGAATCGTATTAATAAATTCTTGGACATCATGTTGATCAGGGTTATACTCAACAGTTGCTTTCTCTGTAGTTAAATTCACTTGGGCATTAACGTCATCAAGTTTATTCAGTTTCTTTTCGATACGATTTGAACATGCGGCACAAGTCATACCAGTGATATCTAACGTTGTTTTTTTCGTATTAGCCACATTATTGCCTCCCTGTGATTCATTGTTACACGTCTAATGTACCCCCTATAGGTATATAAGTCAATCGTTGCGTTTTACTTTTACCAATTTTAAAAAGAAAAAGAGAGATTGCCGTGCAAACATTGCACAACAATCTCACTATTTAGCATCTATATAAAAGAAGTCGTAATTAATATTAAAGGATGTATGAATGAAAGGTAAAACTTAAATGACTTCTGGATTTGCAATTCTTGGGTGACTTAAAAGAAATCAGATGGGTTAAATTCTTTCGCATGTAAATTTTTAAAATTATTAAGATGGATGACTTTATCATCATCTTTGTTGTCTGACAACTGACGACTCGTGTCGTTTGTCATTTCGTAATCTTGTATCGTTTTAACTAAACCTAGAATGATTAAGATAGCAACTGTGCCTGTAATTAATATTCTCATCGCTATCATACTCCTTTATATTTCTCTTACTCACATTGTACGTTAATAGATTAAAAAATGAATGCGTCTGTAGTATTGAATTTATCTACTACTTTAGCAGTATTTGATGTGAGAATTGTATGGATAAGGGTGATAAGGTCATGATTTCATAATGTTATAGCGTATTAGTTGCATAGGCGAATGTTTATTTGATTAACTTTTAAACAAGTAAATAAGTTATATTAGGAGTTGAAAGGTTTAATGACTGAAAAAGAAAAAATGTTAGCAGAAAAATGGTACGATGCAAACTTTGATCAAGACTTAATCAATGAACGTGCACGAGCGAAAGATATTTGCTTTGAATTAAATCATACAAAGCCGAGTGACACAAATAAAAGAAAGGAATTAATCGATCAATTATTTCAAACAACAACAGACAATGTAAGTATTTCGATTCCTTTTGATACAGATTATGGTTGGAACGTTAAACTAGGAAAAAATGTCTATGTAAACACCAATTGTTATTTTATGGATGGTGGACAGATTACAATTGGCGATAATGTTTTTATAGGACCTAATTGTGGATTCTACACAGCAACACATCCACTTAATTTTCATCATAGAAATGAAGGTTTTGAAAAAGCCGGACCCATTCATATTGGCAGTAATACTTGGTTTGGCGGTCATGTAGCCGTGTTACCAGGGGTGACGATTGGAGAAGGTAGTGTGATTGGTGCTGGTAGTGTTGTCACTAAAGATATTCCGCCACACAGCTTAGCGGTTGGAAACCCTTGTAAAGTCGTTCGTAAAATTGATAATGAGGTACCATCAGAAGCATTGAACGATGAAACACTAAATTAGTTGTCATGACACTTCTAAATTTTAAAAAGTAACTAATCATTTTCAAAATGCTTGAGAAGAAAGGTATAAAACACAAAAATGAAAGCGATTGCAAAAGCGACCTTGCTCATAGTAAAATGAGTTTAAATGATGTTATATCATTAAATCAAAGGGTTAAACCACTTTCAAAATTTATAGGGGGTAAGTGTACATGGTAGTAGAATTTAAAAATGAACCTGGTTACGATTTTTCAGTCCAAGAAAATGTGGATATGTTTAAGAAAGCATTGAAAGACGTGGAAAAAGAATTAGGTCAAGACATACCATTAGTGATTAATGGAGAGAAGATTTTCAAAGATGACAAAATTAAATCAATCAATCCTGCAGACACATCACAAGTGATTGCAAATGCATCAAAGGCAACAAAACAAGATGTTGAAGATGCATTTAAAGTAGCAAACGAAGCTTATAAATCTTGGAAAACATGGTCAGCAAATGATCGTGCAGAGCTTATGTTACGTGTTTCGGCAATTATTCGTCGTCGAAAAGCGGAAATTGCAGCAATTATGGTTTATGAAGCAGGTAAGCCATGGGATGAAGCAGTTGGTGATGCAGCTGAAGGTATTGATTTTATTGAATACTATGCACGTTCAATGATGGAATTGGCTCAAGGTAAGCCAGTTCTTGATCGTGAAGGTGAACACAATAAATATTTCTATAAATCAATTGGTACAGGTGTTACAATTCCACCGTGGAACTTCCCGTTTGCGATTATGGCTGGTACGACTTTAGCACCAGTTGTTGCAGGTAATACAGTGTTATTGAAACCTGCTGAGGATACACCTTATATCGCTTATAAATTAATGGAAATTTTAGAAGAAGCAGGATTACCAAAGGCGTAGTTAACTTTGTTCCTGGTGATCCAAAAGAAATTGGTGATTACTTAGTTGATCATAAAGATACGCATTTTGTTACATTTACAGGATCACGTGCGACAGGTACTAGAATTTATGAACGTAGTGCCGTTGTTCAAGAAGGTCAAAACTTCTTGAAACGTGTTATCGCTGAAATGGGTGGTAAAGATGCCATTGTAGTTGATGAAAATATTGATACAGATATGGCAGCAGAAGCTATTGTAACGTCAGCATTTGGTTTTTCTGGTCAAAAATGTTCAGCATGTTCACGTGCAATTGTGCATAAAGACGTTTATGACGAAGTATTAGAAAAGTCAATCAAACTAACAAAAGAATTAACGTTGGGCAATACTGTAGACAATACGTATATGGGCCCAGTTATTAATAAAAAACAATTTGATAAGATTAAAAATTATATTGAAATTGGTAAAGAAGAAGGTAAATTAGAACAAGGTGGCGGCACTGATGATTCAAAAGGTTACTTTGTAGAACCAACAATCATTTCAGGACTTAAATCTAAAGATAGAATCATGCAAGAAGAAATTTTTGGTCCAGTTGTTGGCTTTGTGAAAGTTAACGATTTTGATGAAGCAATTGAGGTTGCAAATGATACAGATTACGGTTTAACTGGTGCAGTGATTACAAATAATCGCGAGCATTGGATTAAAGCGGTAAACGAATTTGATGTAGGTAATTTATACCTTAACAGAGGCTGTACTTCAGCAGTTGTTGGATACCATCCATTTGGTGGTTTCAAAATGTCAGGTACGGACGCTAAAACAGGTAGCCCAGACTACTTATTACACTTCTTAGAACAAAAGGTTGTTTCAGAAATGTTCTAATACTTCATAATGAACAAGGGCCATCCATTGCGGTTGGCTCTTTTTATTTATAACTTTAAAAATTAAGTAATAGCAACCATATTTTTAGAAAAGGCTTATAGGTATAAGAATGTGAGATACGTTATTTCAATAATAATGGGAATTGTATTAGCAATTTGGTCATTTAAACAACTGAGTCAAAGTCATTTAGATAGCGGATTTATTTTTTTCTTCATAGTTTATGTGTTGTGTATCAGTTATTTTAATAGCGATAAGCACGATAAAAATAAAAAACGATAGTAGTACACGAATTCATTAACGTGTACACTATCGTTTTTATTATGAATGTTGGTAACGCTTATGAGCCTCTAATTTACTATTTAATCTTAATATTGATTAATCTATGGAAAATGTTATCAATATCTTCGCCAGGCCAGTCAATTTTTTCATCTTTTATCCAATGTATAAAACCTTCAATCAACGAGTCATAAATATAAAATATGAGATTATCTGGGATGTCGCTGTCAATATCGATACGGTCTCTATTATTTTTGATATCGTTATGCATAATTTTAATGCAGACATTTTTTAATACTTTATTAAATTCAGCGTCTTCTTCTTGGAATTCTGCGATTTCTCTCAAATCCTCTTTATTATTAATCGTATCACTCATCGTTTGGAATGGATGGTTAAGGCGATCGCCAATGTCTCTGGCGAAATAGTCTTTAGTCAATTGATTGAACAAATACTCTAGAAGATCATATTTATCATAAAAATGTTTATAAAATGTTGTGCGGTGTACGAGTGCGTTGTCGCAAATTTGATTGACAGTAATCGTTTGGAATAATTGCTGTTCTAACAATTGTAGCAAGCTACTCGACAATGCTTTTTTTGTCTTTATAACTCGTAAATCAGTCTCTTTCATCTACATTTCTCCTTTGTGTGTAGTTTAATATACAAAATTTTCCAATTGATTCTTTAAGAGGTCGGGGATAGATACTATAATCAAACAATAATCTACACTGTATAGTTAAACTATAACGTTGATTTTAAAAGGAGGCAATATACTTTGGCAAAATTTTTATATAAGATGGTGACATTCATCGCAAAACATAAATGGTCCGCGGTCATTGCATGGATAGTGATTGTAGCTGCAATATTGATACCACTTGCTACAAATGCACCGAAATTTGACAATGATATTAAAATGACAGGATTAGAGTCGTTAGATACGAATAAAAAGATTGAAAAACATTTTAATCAAGATAGTGAAAAGGCACAAATACGTGTTGTCTTTAAGACGACTAAAGATGATGGAATTCTACAACCGAGTATTACTAAAGATATTAAGAAAACGTTAGATGATATTAAAAAAGATGACAAGCACATTGATAAAATATCAGATCCTTATGAAAATAAGCAAATTAGTAAAGATAAAACAACAGCATTTGCAGATATCACATATGACGTTAGTCAAACATCTTTAAAAGATGACTCTAGAGATAATGTTAAAAGTCATTTGAAAGACTTACGTGACAATCATAATGTACAGACAGAATTAACAGGAACAGGTATGACCTCTACAGATATAGGTGGTAATTCTGAATTAGTTGGTATTATTGTTGCCTTTGTTGTGTTATTAATCACATTTGGTTCAGTTATTGCTGCAGGTTTACCAATTATAAGTGCATTAATTGGTTTAGCTTCTGGTGTAGGCATTATCAGTTTGTTAACTTATGCATTTGATATACCAAATGTCACACTGACATTAGCCGTAATGATTGGGCTCGCTGTTGGTATCGATTATGCATTATTTATTTTGTTTAGATATCGACAAGTAATGAAAACTGAAACAGACTATGTTAAAGGTATCGGACTTGCAGTGGGAACAGCAGGTAGCGCAGTCATCTTCGCTGGTGTGACAGTTGTGATTGCTGTATGCGGTTTATCGCTAGTTGGTATAGATTTCTTAGCAGTGATGGGGTTTGCTTCGGCAATTAGTGTTATATTTGCTGTATTCAGTGCACTGACTTTATTACCTGCGTTAATTAGCATTTTCCATAAACGCATTAAAGTGAACAAATTGCAGTCTAATTTTAAAAAAGATATTGATACGCCGTGGTCTAAATTTATTACTGGTAATGCACTTGCAGCAGTATTATTAGGTTTAATTATATTAGTTGCAGCGGCTATTCCAGTTAGTCATATGCGTCTTGGCATTCCAGATGACGGTGTTAAACCAGCAGATTCTACACAGAAAAAAGCTTACGATATTATCTCGGATAAATTTGGCGAAGGATTTAATGGCCAAATACCGATGTTGATAAATGTGAAAGATAAAAAGGATGATCCACAAGGATTACAACAAGATTTACAGTCTGTATATAAAGATATTAAAGATAAGAAAAATGTAGATATTGTTACGCCACCACAAATGAGTAAAGATAATGATTATGCATTGATGGTTGTGATACCTAAACATGGACCTAATGCAGAAAGTACAAATGACTTAGTACATGATTTACGAGATTATAATAAAGATGCGCAAGATAATTATGGATTTAAAACGGAAATTTCAGGACAAAGTGTCATTAATATTGATATGTCTAAAAAGTTAAATGAGGCGATACCTTTATTTGCAACAGTAATTGTTGTATTGGCATTTTTCTTATTAATGATTGTCTTCCGTTCAATTCTAATACCGTTAAAAGCAGTTTTAGGATTTGTCTTGTCATTAATGGCAACACTAGGTTTTACAACCTTTGTGATGCAAGATGGCTTTATGAAAGGATTATTCGGTATAGAAACGACAGGACCAATGCTAGCCTTCTTGCCGGTTATTACAATTGGTATACTATTCGGCTTAGCAATGGATTACGAAGTCTTCCTTATGTCGCGAATTCATGAAGAATATAGTAAAACAGGGGATAATGATTATTCTATCAAAGTAGGATTGAAAGAAAGTGGTCCTGTTATTGTAGCAGCTGCATTAATCATGTTTAGTGTCTTCTTTGCGTTTGTATTCCAAGAAGATGTCATGATTAAATCAATGGGTATGGCATTAGCGTTTGGTGTACTCTTTGATGCCTTCGTAGTCAGAATGATGTTAATTCCTGCATTAACTAAATTGTTTGGAAAAGGTTCGTGGTATTTACCAGCATGGTTGAATCGTATTATTCCACGAGTTGATATTGAAGGACATGCACTTGAAAAATATAAAACGGTTGAATCACAGGAATCTGAAGCTAAAGATAGTAAGGAAACATACGACACAACCTTTAAAGTATATCCACAAGGTGCAACAAATGTATCGAAACATCAAGATGTACATGGACAAGATGATGCACGTTCAATAGTACTAGATGATAAAACGATGGCATTGTACCAAGAAGTGAAACAGCAATCAGCAAGTTCATTGTTCTTATATGATGCTTTAATGGATTATCAAAACAAACATCAACTAAATTCAAAGCAACAAGCCACGAATATAGAACAGTTGAATAAAAATATTGAAAAGCTCAATCAATTGTTAGAAAAAAACTTAAGAAATAAATCATAAAATAACATGTACATGCCTCCGCTTTAAATGTCATTGATAGACATTTAAAGTGGAGGTTTTTTGCATGGAAGATATTATACAAAACATTTTTGCAATGTCACAAATTTTACATGAAAAATGAAAATTATTTAAATAAAGTATTGCGAGCTACAATTTTAAGGGTTATGATTTTTAAGTGATAATGATTATTATTTCTATTAGGAGAGCGAAATAGTATGTTAAACATTAAAAATGGTGAAATGAATAAGGCTTATAAAATAAAGCGAATGGATATTGCTAATGAGAATATGTTGTATCGTCTAAGTGCCTTTGGGTTAACAGATGACGCTATCATAACGATTAAACAAAAATGTTTATTTAAAGGGCCATGTATTATTGAAGTAAACGGACAACAGTTAAGTATTAGACATTGCGATGCTTGTTCTATTGCATTAGAAGAATAGGAGCCGGACGAATGGAAAATTATTGTATTTTAGGAAATCCTAATGTTGGTAAAACATCTTTGTTTAACGCTTTAACTGGTTCGTATGAATATATAGGCAACTGGAGTGGCGTAACGGTAGAGAAAAAAGTAGGGAAGCTAAAAGAAAATGTAGGACAATTAATTGATTTACCAGGTACATATGATTTATCGCCGATTTCTAAAGATGAAACTGTAGTGACAGACTATTTATTAAACGATTCTTTTTCAGGAATCATTAACATTGTTGATGCGAGTCAACTAAAAAGAAATATGCAATTAACAGTACAATTGTTAGAACTTAATCAACCAATATACATCGGATTAAATATGATTGATGTAGCTACAAAGCGCGGGATAAAAATCGATTATCATAAATTGATGAAAAAGTTAAAAACACCTATTTTTCCAGTTGTGGCACGTACAGGCAAAGGAACTAAACATTTACTTGGCGAATTAAAGCATCTAGGGGAAGGGTATCAACCGCATTTTAAAATCAATTATGGTGAGAAGATTGAAGAGACAATTAAAAATATGTGTCAAATAATAATGACAGAGACATCTCATGATAAATATCAAGCTAGATTTATTGCGATTCAATTCTTACTAAATAACATGCAAATTGCAAATGAACTTAATTCAGAGGTTGTAAATAAATTGTCGAGTTTACGGGATCAAGTTGCTGAACAAGTAGAGGCTGTATCTGTTCGTCGAGAGATGGAACGTATACGCAATCATTATATTGAGACGTTATTGCAAGACGTGGTAACGTATCCAGATGAAGATAAGCAATATTTCAGCTCTAGAATAGACAAGATATTAACACATAAATATATAGGGATGCCTATTTTTCTAGCGATTATGTGGTTGATCTTTCAAACTACATTTACATGGATTGGCACACCTTTGTCGGATCAACTCGATGCATTTATAGGTGGTACATTTACGGATAGTGTGAAGACGATTATGAATTATCTTGGCGTTATACCATTTTTACAAGATTTAATTACAGATGGCATTATTGCTGGTGTAGGATCAGTATTAGTCTTTGTACCACAAATTGTTGTGCTCTTTTTCTTTATATCTTTATTAGAAGATTCAGGTTATATGGCACGTATTGCGGTTTTAATGGATCGTATTATGGAATCTTTCGGTTTAAGCGG
Source organism: Staphylococcus sp. HMSC062H10 (assembly GCF_001836945.1). Lineage (NCBI taxonomy): Bacteria > Bacillati > Bacillota > Bacilli > Caryophanales > Staphylococcaceae > Staphylococcus > Staphylococcus sp. HMSC062H10. Next base: position 39,586 of record NZ_KV830953.1, on the reverse strand, counting down.
GAAGTCTTTTATACCGATGATTATCGGATTTGGTTGTAACGTACCGAGTATTATGGCTGCGCGCAGTATTGAAAATGAAAAAGAGCGTTTAACAACGATATTAATTGCACCATTCATGTCATGCTCTGCTAGACTTCCAGTGTATGCATTGTTCGTAGGTATCTTTTTCAAAGAGAATCAATCTTTAGTAGTATTAAGCTTGTATGTTTTAGGTATTATTATGGCATTTTTAGTCAGTACAGTACTTACTAAGACAGTTTTAAAAAATGATAATGCAATCTTTATTGTGGAATTGCCAACATACCGTGTCCCTTCCATTAAAACGTTGTGGCGTAGTACTTGGGAAAAGGCTAAGGGGTTTGTTCGTAAAGCAGGTACTTTTATTTTTGGCGGCTCAGTAGTCATTTGGCTATTAAGTTATGTAGGACCACATGGTATCAATGTGAATATCAATCAAAGTTTTTTACATATAGTTGGTAGCTTCTTTGGTATGTTAGTGCAACCGCTCGGATTTGGAACATGGCAAGCAGGTGCTACGTTAGTGCCAGGATTTTTAGCAAAAGAAGTTATCGTAAGTTCGATGGCGATTATCTATTCATCAGGTGATGCAGGCCTTGTTAATGTGATTCAAAACCAATTCACACCGCTATCTGCGTATGCATTTATGATATTTATACTATTGTATATTCCTTGTGTTTCTACAGTGGCAGCAATCCGTAAAGAGACTTATTCATGGAAATGGACGGCACTTGCAGTTGCCTATCCTCTAGTCATTGCATATGTCTTAACATTCATCTTTTATCAAGTTGGACATTTATTTGTTTAAGGAGTGGTTAAAGTGTCAGTCATTATTAATATTTTAATTTTTTTAGCGATTTTCGGATATGCCTTGTATACGTTAGTTAAATTTTTCAAACGTTCGAAACAAGGAAAATGTGGTACATGTGACATTGATCGTGATTGTTGTGGAACAGAACAACACACAGCGAATCATTTTCCTGGGAAATAATTTAAAAAATGAGCACAGGCGAGGGCGTCCTGATGCTCATTTTTTGATACGCTATATGTTAAAGTATCATGATTTACCTTTGACGACTAATTCATTGTCTTCGATATCTAAATCCACATGTTTAACGTCTGTATGATCTAAATAATAATCTGTTATTTTGTTACGCACTTGTTGTTCAACAATACGTCTTAATGGGCGTGCGCCTAACTCTTCATCATATCCCTCTTCAATTAACCAATCTTTTGCATCTTGAGAGACATTCATCGTAATACCTTTTTTATCTAGTGTTACTTGGACATCATCCAACAATAAATTAATGATTTCTTGAAGTGATTCTTTATCTAGGTGTAAGAATTCCACAATACCATTGAAGCGGTTAAGGAATTCAGGACGGAAGAATTTTTTCATTTCTTGCATAATGTCATCGTATTCTTGGTCTGTACCGTTACCAAAACCAGCGTTTGACGTACAAATAACGATTGTGTTTTTAAAGTTGATGACGTTACCTTGACCATCTGTTAAATTACCATCATCCATCACTTGAAGTAATAATGTTAATATTTGTGGATTAGCCTTTTCAATTTCATCAAATAGAATGACTGAATATGGATTGCGTCGTACTTTTTCAGTTAATGTATTTGAATTATCGTCATAACCGACATAACCAGCAGTTGTACCAATCATTTTAGAAACAGCAGTAGTATCACTATATTCACTCATATCAAGTCGAATCAGTGCCTCTTTATTACCAAATAAATCAATGGCTAACTGTTTGGCAAGCTCTGTTTTACCAACACCAGTAGGACCGACAAATAGGAAGCTACCAATTGGACGGTTGCCGTCATCGAATCCAGCACGATTACGGCGAATTGCACGTGAAACCATCTCTACAGCTTGGTCTTGACCGATGATTTTACTTCTTAAACGATTAGAAATATTTTTTAAACGTTCAATATCGTTATCATCCATTTGAGAAACTGGAATACCAGTTAATCGTTGAATAGTATCTGAAATATCATGAACTGTAGCAACAGCAGTATGTTCACCATTACTGTTTTCTAATTTATCTTGTAATGATTTGATTTCATTTTGAATGTCGTCAGCTTTTTTATATTCTTCAGCACTTACTGCTTTACGTTTATCATTTTCTAATTCAGAAATTCGTTTTTCAGTTTCAACTTTATCGACAGCTGGACTTTGCGCAGATAAATGTGCTGCTGTAATATCTAACACATCGATTGCTTTATCTGGTAATAGGCGTTGTGGAATATATTGAATGGATAAGTCTACACATGCCTTTAATACGTCATTAGGTAATTTGACTTGATGGTGTGTTTCAAATTTTTCACGAATTCCTTTTAAAATTTCAACCGTATCTTTTGCGCTTGGTTCGTTAACCAGTACCTCGTTAAAACGACGTGTTAATGCAGCGTCTTTCATGATATTATTGCGATATTCATCTTGAGTCGTTGCACCTATAATTGAAATTTCACCACGACTTAATGCTGGTTTTAAAATATCAGATAACCCTTTACTACCGGAATCACTTCCTGTTGCGCCGGAACCGATGATTTGGTGAATTTCGTCAAAGAAGAGCACAGCATTTTGTGATGATTTAACGCCTTCAACTAACTTTTGGATGTTTTCTTCAAAGGCGCCACGATATTGCGTTCCAGCTTCAAGAGATGAAATATCTATAGATATAATTTCTTTATCTTTGATTGCTGCAGGTACATTCCCTTCAACGATTGCTTGCGCTAAACCTTCGACAATCGCAGTTTTACCAACTCCAGCTTCTCCGACTAGGATAGGATTGTTTTTAGTGCGTCTACTTAAGACTTCTGCAGTTTCTTGGATTTCTTTATCACGACCGATGACTGGATCTAATAATCTGTCACGAGCCTCTTGCGTTAAGTTACGACCAATTTGTTCTAAATAATTGCCATTGCCACTTTGTTGACCTTGTTGTCTTAGTGCTGCTTGTTGAAAAGCTTGCGCACTTTGTTCGGCAGAATGATTATCATCTTGTTGCGTAAATTGTGATAATTCTTCCGGTGAAACTTCTTTACCATTAATATAGTATTTCTTGTTACTAGTCTGATTTGAGTTTTGCATGTCTTGCATCATTCTTCGTAAAATAGAATCGAAATCACTATTGAAAAAATTGTTATTCATAAACATCACCTCTAAATTTTTAAACTAATAAGTAAAAGAAAATACATTGAAACTATATGCAAACTATAAACAATGGCAATTCTATTTTTCCACCATTGTAGTTTTAAAAACGGCGCATTGTAGGCACTTTATGAACTTTTTGTGTAATTTTTGAAGTAAGTAAGAATTTAAAAGTAAATATTAATCAATGGTTAAGAAACGTATGTGTTGATACATAGTTAATTAAGAAATGGTATATTGTGTTGGTAGTCTATGTGAATTTTGATTTGGAAGTGAATAGTTGATCTTGAAAAAGCATAAAGTGTTAATCATTTTCATAAAGTTAAATGAATAGTATGATGATGCAAAAGGAGTGTGTGTTTATGGTATATAAAAGTTACTATGATTCGCCTGTAGGACGATTGGAACTTGTGAGTGATGGGGTAAGTCTGACCGCTGTTTTGTTTGAAAATCAACAAGATGATGGTACTAGGGAAGAAAATACGTCTTTAGCGATATTTAAAGAGGCGACACAGTGGTTAGACGCGTATTTTAAAGGTGACAATCCTGAAATCACAATACCTTTAAAGCCAACAGGTAGTCATTTTCAACAGTGTGTTTGGAATGAATTAAGACAGATTCCTTATGGGACGTTAACAACGTATGGTGCTATTGCCAAAAAAGTAGGCAAGGTGCTTGATAAGCCAAAAATGTCAGCCCAAGCGGTTGGAGGTGCAGTCGGAAGTAATCCATTATCTATTATCGTGCCATGTCATCGTGTTGTCGGTAAAACGGGTAGCTTAACAGGATTCGGTGGAACGATTAATAATAAAATTAAGCTGTTAGAGTTGGAGAATATCGATATGTCAAAGCTTTATGTACCAAAACATAGCACGAAGCCGTAAATTATAAATGATCCAGGCATTAGGAAAACTTCAATGCTGTGTCAAATAGGCATAATGAATTCATTCAAGACGAAGCATTATAAATAGAAAACAGCAGTAAGACGATTTCAATGAAAAGCTGTCTTACTGCTGTTTTTAGGTTATATTTAAATGTCTTTCAAATACACAGATTACTCTGGTCTGTGATATTCGCGAACGTTATTTTCAATATTTGATAAGTAGAAAATATGACGATCTTCATGAACAGCATCTTGTTGTTCGTCAAAGTCTACGTCATCAAAACGTTTGAAGAATGTTTCATATGCATCAACAGATACTTCAGTACGGTTATTTAATAATGTTTTGTGCGCAGCCTGATCTAAATGATCTTTGTAGCCTTCAACTAATGTCGCACTATAAAATTCACCAACTGAACCTGAGCCATAACTGAATAAACCGATTGTTTCACCAGCTTGTAAATCACGATTTTCAAGTAATGATATTAGGCTTAAATATAATGATCCAGTATAAATATTACCGACATAACGGTTATAATCTACAGCATCTTCATATCCTGAACGTAAACGCTCTTGAGTTGTTTCATCAGCGTTATCAATGATTGACTCTAATGCCTTTTTACCCATTTTTGTAAATGGAACATGGAAGCATAGTGATGCGAAGTCAGCTAGCGACTTACCTTGACGTTTTGCGTATTCATTCCAGCTTTGTTGGAATGAGCGGATATAAGCATCTTTAGATAATGCACCATCAACTAATGGATATTTATGTCCAGTTGGACGCCAGAAATCATAAACGTCTTCAGTGTAAGCAACAGCATCTTCATTTAATGCCAAAATGCTTGGATTATGTGCAATAACCATCGCAACTGCGCCAGCACCTTGTGTTGGCTCGCCGCCTGAATTCAATCCATAACGTGCTGTATCTGTAGCAATAACTAATACTTTTTCATTCGGTCTAGTTGCTAAATAATCTTTAGCTAATTGAATTGCTGGTGTTGCAGCATAACAAGCTTCTTTCATTTCAAAGCAACGTGCAAAAGGTTGAATACCTAATAAGTTGTGAATTTGAACAGCGGCTGCTTTAGCAGCATCAACTGCTGATTCAGTTGCCACAATTACCATACCAATTTTCTTTTTATCTTCGTCTGTTATAATGTCCTTAGCAGCGTTAGCGCCCATTGAAACGATGTCTTGATTTACAGGACTAACAGCCATTTCAGTTTGACCAATTCCAATTAAAAATTTGTTTGGGTCTACTTGGCGTGCTTCTGCTAATTTAGCCATGTCTACATAGTACTTTGGAACGTAAAAGTTTATTTTGTCGATACCTATTGTCATAAGGTTTTACATCCTTTCAAATTTATAAAAGCAACACTTGTATCATATCAGAATATGCTAATCTTATACAAAGAAATACACTAAATTTAAAAATGATTTGACGTTTCTTGTAAGCGTTTTAATTTACCTTGCTTTATTTTATAGTTAAAACAATAATTATTCAATTGAATTTTAAGACGAATAACGTTATTTTATGGTAAAAATAGTAGTGATTGAAATGTTAAAAAATTATGTGAAGTAAAAGGAGTATGTCCATGCAAAGTTTAGATAAAAATTTCCGACATTTATCTCGTCAACAAAAGTTACAACAATTGGTAGATAAGCAATGGTTATCAGAAGAGCAATTCAACATTTTATTGAATCATCCATTAATTGATGAGGAAGTAGCAAATAGTTTAATTGAAAATGTCATCGCGCAAGGTGCATTACCCGTTGGATTATTACCGAATATCATTGTGGACGATAAGGCATATGTTGTACCTATGATGGTGGAAGAGCCTTCAGTTGTCGCTGCAGCTAGTTATGGTGCAAAGCTAGTGAATCAGACTGGCGGATTTAAAACGGTATCTTCTGAACGTATTATGATAGGTCAAATCGTCTTTGATGGCGTTGACGATACTGAAAAATTATCAGCAGACATTAAAGCTTTAGAAAAGCAAATTCATAAAATTGCGGATGAGGCATATCCTTCTATTAAAGCGCGTGGTGGTGGTTACCAACGTATAGCTATTGATACATTTCCTGAGCAACAGTTACTATCTTTAAAAGTATTTGTTGATACGAAAGATGCTATGGGCGCTAATATGCTTAATACGATTTTAGAGGCCATAACTGCATTTTTAAAAAATGAATTTCCGCAAAGCGACATTTTAATGAGTATTTTATCCAATCATGCAACAGCGTCCGTTGTTAAAGTTCAAGGCGAAATTGATGTTAAAGATTTAGCAAGGGGCGAGAGAACTGGGGAAGAGGTTGCCAAACGAATGGAACGTGCTTCTGTATTGGCACAAGTTGATATTCATCGTGCTGCAACACATAATAAAGGTGTTATGAATGGCATACATGCCGTTGTTTTAGCAACAGGAAATGATACGCGTGGTGCAGAAGCAAGTGCGCATGCATACGCAAGTAAAGATGGTCAATATCGTGGTATTGCAACATGGAGATACGATCAAGAACGTCAACGTTTAATTGGTACAATAGAAGTGCCTATGACATTGGCAATCGTTGGCGGTGGTACAAAAGTATTACCAATTGCTAAAGCTTCTTTAGAATTGCTAAATGTAGATACAGCACAAGAATTAGGTCATGTAGTTGCTGCCGTTGGTTTAGCGCAAAACTTTGCAGCATGTCGCGCGCTCGTTTCCGAAGGTATCCAGCAAGGTCATATGAGCTTACAATATAAATCTTTAGCTATTGTTGTAGGTGCAAAAGGTGATGAAATTGCGCAAGTAGCTGAAGCATTGAAGCAAGAACCCCGTGCAAATACACAAGCAGCTGAACGCATTTTACAAGATTTAAGAAGTCAACAATAATCAAATGCGAATAGCGATTTTAAAGAAAAGTTTAAGTCAGTCCATCATAGCGCTTAAATAAATTAATATGAACAAAAAATAAAAAACTTCTATCATACGCATACAGGAAATTGAAGCGTTCGTGATAGAAGTTTTTTGATTAGTAAATATAGTTAAAGTTACGTGCTGCCTTTTTGCTTAGTACACGTGTATTGTATTTTAATGGGCGATAAAAGTTGTATTCTGAAACTTTAATACTACCGTTTTTATATACTTGTTCAACAACTGCGACATGTCCATAATATCCTGCAGTTGATTGCATGACAGCAAATTTTCTTGGTGTACGACCAGTCGCATATTTTGATTTACGTGCATTGTAATACCAATTTTTAGCATTACCCCATCTATTAGAAACAGGTTTGCCGACTTGTGCGCGACGTTTAAATGCCCACCATGTACATTGGTTTTTACTGTAATAATTAACTGCGGCATGCGATTGATGCGTTTGTTCGACGGATTGATAAGTGAAATCTGCTGAGAAAAGGACTGCAAAGGCAATTAGTAAACGAAAAAGTATCTTTTTATATTTCATTTTTATCTCCCAAGTTAATTTTTTCTTTATTCAACGTTATTTATGATAGCAAAATTTTTTTAGAAAACAATGCAAGCAATCAACAATAAAAGTAACTGTAATGAAGCTGTCATATAAAGTGTTAAATTGTAATAAAAATGGATTTTTTCATAAAATATAGAAATTCATGTATATAACAATTAATTGTCATAGTGATACAAGGATGTCAGGATTGATTAACAGCGGATATTAGTGGGAAAATATAAAATGATTTAAAAGAAAAGGTACGTGGTTCTATAACTGAAAGAAAATAGCAATCACAACATATAAATGAAGCGATAACATTAAAAACAGCGCCCTGCAATCAGAGCGCTAACATGAGATGATGTGACTCCATGTATTCATGTATCATTGTACATTTGTGAATTGGTTGAAAACTGATAGTGCCCGTTTAATTACAGGTACTGAGATGCTTTCAGGACATGGATTTGTTCGAAAATATGACAATATTTCACTATGGCTCTTCACTTCTCTAGGGAAATTGCTATCTTGATTAATCCAATCAACCAATTCACCTAATGGTGTGTCATCACCAAGAAAACTTTGCATAAATTCGTAAAAGCTCAATACCTCACCTCGAATAACAAACTTGAGCCATTAATATAATACCATAAAAGAATGTGTATTTTACATAAAACTTTTTATAAAGCAATTTTATAAATCTAAATTTATTGAATGTTTAAGAAGTTGTGTATAATGAAATAAACGTGTTGAAATAGTTAGGATGATGTTAGTGGATATCAAACATATGAAATATTTTATTGAAGTCGTAAAGCAAGGAGGCATGACTAATGCTTCCAAATCATTATATATTGCACAACCTACAATTAGTAAAGCAATTAAAGATATTGAAAATGAAATGGGCACGCCCTTATTTGATAGAAGTAAAAGACATTTAATACTTACCGATGCAGGTCAAATTTTTTATGAGAAAAGTAAAGAAATTGTTGCACTGTATGATTATTTACCATCTGAAATGGAACGCTTGAATGGACTGGAAACAGGGCATATAAACATGGGCATGTCGGCAGTCATGAATATGAAGATTCTTATCAATATTCTTGGTGCATTCCATCAACAATATCCAAATGTTACATATAATTTAATAGAAAATGGCGGAAAAACGATTGAGCAGCAAATTATCAATGATGAAGTAGATATAGGCGTGACCACTTTGCCAGTCGATCATCATATTTTCGATTATACTACCCTAGATAAGGAAGATTTGCGACTTATCGTGAGCAGAGAGCATCGACTCGCAAAATATGAAACTGTTAAACTCGAAGATTTAGCAGGTGAAGACTTCATTTTATTTAATAAAGACTTTTACTTGAATGATAAAATTATTGAAAATGCTAAAAACGTTGGCTTTGTTCCGAATACTGTAGCGCAAATTTCACAATGGCATGTTATAGAAGATTTAGTTACGAATGAATTAGGTATTAGTATTTTACCAACATCAATTTCAGAGCAACTAAATGGAGACGTGAAACTATTACGTATTGAAGATGCGCATGTACATTGGGAATTAGGTGTTGTTTGGAAGAAGGATAAACAATTAAGTCATGCCACAACGAAATGGATAGAATTTTTGAAAGATCGTTTAGGCTAACATATTAATAAAGCACTCATTATTTGAGGTTCCTCATTACTTGGATCATTGAAATAATGAGTGCTTTTTATTATGAAAAAGAAGTGAAATTTAGAGAGCGTTTCCATAGAAAAAAGTAATACAAAGCATAAAAAAAGAGTATTTTTATATTGTGTGTGTCATCTTTATAATAGTTATTGTAACAATTTAGACATATTTAGAAAGGGATGGCGCCATGCACAAAGTCCAATTAATAATCAAACTACTACTACAACTAGGAATCATCATTGTGATTACTTATATTGGCACAGAAATTCAAAAGATTTTTCATCTTCCCTTAGCCGGCAGTATTGTTGGTCTATTTTTATTTTATTTACTATTACAATTTAAGATTGTACCGCTCACTTGGGTAGAAGACGGTGCAAACTTTTTATTAAAGACGATGGTCTTTTTCTTCATACCATCAGTTGTAGGTATTATGGATGTTGCGTCCGAAATTACGCTAAATTATATACTCTTTTTCGCAGTCATTATCATAGGAACATGTATCGTTGCATTATCTTCAGGTTATATTGCTGAAAAAATGTCTGTTAAACATAAGCAACGTAAAGGTATAGATGCTTATGAATGATTACGTGCAAGCCTTGTTAATGATTTTATTGACTGTCGTTTTATATTATTTCGCTAAAAGATTACAACAAAAATATCCGAATCCGTTTTTGAATCCAGCATTAATTGCATCTTTAGGAATTATTTTTGTCTTACTTATCTTTGGAATTAGTTATAATGGGTATATGAAAGGTGGCAGTTGGATCAACCATATTTTAAACGCAACGGTCGTATGTTTAGCGTACCCACTTTATAAAAATAGAGAGAAAATTAAAGATAATGTCTCTATCATTTTTGCAAGTGTATTAACTGGCGTCATGCTAAATTTTATGTTAGTGTTCTTAACACTTAAAGCATTTGGCTATTCTAAAGACGTCATTGTAACATTATTGCCCCGATCTATAACAGCCGCTGTTGGTATAGAAGTGTCACATGAACTTGGTGGCACAGATACGATGACCGTACTTTTTATTATCACAACGGGTTTAATAGGTAGTATTTTAGGTTCGATGTTATTACGATTTGGAAGATTTGAATCTTCTATCGCCAAAGGTTTAACGTATGGGAATGCGTCACATGCATTTGGCACAGCTAAAGCACTGGAGATGGATATTGAATCTGGTGCATTTAGTTCAATTGGGATGATTTTAACTGCAGTTATTAGTTCGGTGTTAATACCTGTTCTAATCATACTGTTCTATTAATTAGAAAAAGACACTAAGAAAGGGAGGCTATTAGTAATAATGGCAAAAATAAAAGCAAATGAAGCATTAGTTAAAGCATTACAAGCATGGGATATAGATCACTTATATGGTATTCCAGGTGATTCAATCGACGCAGTGGTCGATAGTTTACGTACAGTGAGAGATCAATTTAAATTTTATCATGTACGTCATGAAGAAGTAGCAAGCTTAGCGGCTGCTGGTTACACAAAATTAACTGGTAAAATCGGTGTGGCATTAAGTATCGGTGGCCCTGGTTTAATTCATTTATTAAATGGTATGTACGATGCCAAAATGGATAATGTACCGCAATTAATATTATCTGGACAAACGAATAGTACAGCACTTGGAACGAAAGCATTCCAAGAAACAAATTTACAAAAATTATGTGAAGATGTAGCCGTTTATAATCACCAAATTGAAAAAGGTGACAATGTGTTTGAAATCGTTAACGAAGCAATTCGTACGGCATATGAACAAAAAGGTGTAGCTGTTGTTATTTGTCCTAACGACTTATTAACTGAAAAAATTAAAGATACAACGAATAAACCAGTAGATACATCAAGACCAACAGTAGTATCACCAAAATATAAAGACATCAAAAAAGCGGTTAAATTAATTAATAAAAGTAAAAAGCCTGTCATGTTAATTGGTGTAGGTGCGAAACATGCGAAAGATGAGCTACGTGAATTTATTGAAATGGCTAAAATTCCTGTCATTCATTCATTACCAGCTAAAACAATCTTGCCGGATGATCATCCATATAGTATCGGTAACTTAGGTAAAATCGGTACCAAAACATCTTATCAAACAATGCAGGAAGCGGATTTATTAATTATGGTTGGTACAAACTATCCATATGTGGATTACTTACCTAAGAAAAATATTAAAGCCATTCAAATTGACACAAATCCTAAAAATATCGGACATCGTTTCAATATTAATGTGGGAATTGTTGGAGATAGTAAAATTGCGTTGCATCAGTTAACTGAAAATATTAAACATGTTGCTGAAAGACCATTCTTAAACAAAACGTTAGAACGTAAAGCGGTTTGGGATAAATGGATGGAACAAGATAAAAATAATAATAGTAAACCATTACGTCCAGAACGATTAATGGCATCAATCAATAAATTTATTAAAGATGATGCAGTGATTTCAGCAGATGTAGGTACAGCAACAGTTTGGTCAACTCGATACTTAAACCTTGGTGTAAATAACAAGTTCATCATTTCAAGTTGGTTAGGTACAATGGGTTGCGGTCTTCCAGGTGCAATGGCATCAAAAATTGCATATCCAAATAGACAAGCCATCGCAATTGCTGGTGACGGTGCATTCCAAATGGTGATGCAGGACTTTGCAACAGCTGTACAATATGATTTACCTTTAACAGTGTTTGTTTTAAATAATAAGCAATTAGCGTTTATTAAATATGAACAACAAGCTGCTGGTGAATTAGAATATGCGGTTGATTTCTCTGATATGGATCATGCCAAATTTGCTGAAGCAGCAGGTGGTAAAGGTTATACAATTAAAAGTGCTAGCGAAGTAGATGCTATTGTAGAAGAGGCACTAGCACAAGATGTACCAACAATTGTAGATGTTTATGTTGATCCTAATGCTGCGCCATTACCAGGTAAAATTGTAAATGAAGAAGCGCTTGGTTATGGTAAATGGGCATTTAGATCTATTACTGAAGATAAACATTTAGATTTAGATCAAATTCCACCTATTTCAGTTGCAGCAAAACGTTTCTTATAACTGATTGAAAGGTTATCACAATTGAATTGAACTATAAAAACGGTAATTTCTATTTCAACAAAATGGGAATTGCCGTTTTGTTTATTTATCACAAATGATTGTACTGAATTGATGATAAAATTGTGAAAAAGTTGTTGAAAACGCTTTTACAAATATGTATAATAACTATGAATTACATATCACTTGCGTGTTACTGGTAATGCAGGCATGAGCAAACAACCGTACTATGAGAATAGTCTTGTTTGTTCATGCCTGCTTTTTTGTACATGGAAGCGGAAATTGAGATAGGGGATGTTTATATGTTTAAGAAATTGTTTGGACAATTGCAACGTATCGGTAAAGCATTAATGTTACCTGTTGCGATTTTACCAGCAGCTGGTATTTTATTAGCGTTTGGTAACGCAATGCACAACGAACAATTAGTAGAAATTGCACCATGGTTAAAAAACGATATCATTGTAATGATTTCGTCGGTCATGGAAGCAGCAGGACAAGTTGTATTTGATAACTTGCCATTATTATTTGCAGTTGGTACAGCACTTGGATTAGCAGGAGGAGACGGTGTTGCAGCATTAGCAGCGCTAGTAGGTTACTTAATTATGAATGCAACAATGGGGAAAGTGTTGCACATTACAATTGATGACATTTTCTCATATGCCAAAGGGGCAAAAGAATTAAGTCAAGCAGCGAAAGAACCAGCACATGCCTTAGTATTAGGTATTCCAACGTTACAAACGGGTGTGTTTGGTGGTATTATCATGGGTGCTTTAGCCGCATGGTGTTACAACAAATTTTATAATATTACACTACCACCATTTTTAGGATTCTTTGCAGGTAAACGATTTGTACCGATTGTGACATCGGTCGTAGCAATTGCAACAGGTGTGGTTTTAAGCTTTGCGTGGCCACCAATTCAAGACGGATTAAATAGTTTATCGAATTTCTTATTAAATAAAAATTTAACATTAACAACGTTTATATTCGGTATTATTGAACGCTCATTAATTCCATTTGGTTTACATCATATTTTCTATTCACCGTTCTGGTTTGAATTCGGAAGTTATACAAATCACGCAGGTGAATTAGTTCGTGGTGACCAACGTATTTGGATGGCACAATTGAAAGATGGCGTACCATTTACTGCTGGTGCATTTACTACTGGTAAATATCCATTCATGATGTTTGGTTTACCAGCGGCAGCATTTGCTATTTATAAAAATGCACGACCAGAACGTAAAAAAGTCGTGGGTGGTTTAATGTTATCAGCAGGATTAACTGCATTTTTAACTGGTATCACTGAGCCATTAGAATTTTCATTCTTATTTGTAGCACCAGTACTTTATGGAATTCACGTATTATTAGCTGGTACATCATTCTTAGTAATGCATTTATTAGGCGTTAAAATTGGTATGACATTCTCAGGTGGTTTCATAGATTATATTTTATATGGTTTATTAAACTGGGATCGTTCACACGCATTATTAGTTATTCCAGTCGGTATTGTATACGCTATCGTGTATTACTTCTTATTCGACTTTGCAATTCGTAAGTTTAAATTGAAAACACCAGGTCGTGAAGATGAAGAAACTGAAATTCGTAACTCTAGTGTCGCAAAATTACCATTTGATGTCTTAGATGCAATGGGTGGAAAAGAAAACATTAAACATTTAGATGCATGTATTACACGTCTGCGCGTAGAAGTGGTTGATAAATCAAAAGTAGATGTAGCAGGTATTAAAGCTTTAGGCGCATCAGGTGTATTAGAAGTTGGAAACAATATGCAAGCTATCTTTGGTCCAAAATCAGATCAAATTAAACATGATATGGCCAAGATTATGAGTGGTGAAATTACGAAACCAAGTGAAACGACAGTGACTGAAGAAATGTCAGATGAACCAGTTCACGTAGAAGCACTTGGAACAACAGACATCTATGCACCAGGTGTCGGTCAAATCATTCCATTATCAGAAGTACCTGATCAAGTATTCGCTGGTAAAATGATGGGTGATGGTGTTGGCTTTATCCCTGAAAAAGGTGAAATTGTAGCACCGTTTGATGGTACAGTGAAAACAATCTTCCCTACGAAACATGCGGTAGGATTAGAATCTGAAAGTGGTGTCGAAGTACTTATTCATATTGGTATCGATACAGTGAAACTGAATGGTGAAGGATTCGAAAGTCTGATTAACGTTGATGAAAAAGTAACACAAGGTCAACCATTAATGAAAGTGAATTTAGCATACTTGAAAGCGCACGCACCAAGCATCGTTACACCAATGATTATTACAAATCTTGAAAATAAAGAACTTGTCATTGAAGATGTCCAAGATGCTGATCCAGGTAAGCTAATTATGACAGTCAAATAATGATTGAAAATGAAATAGCATATCAAATGAATGAACTTTTAGTCATTCATAGTGCGTATGCGAAGTAGCGAGTTGAAAGAGAATACGTTACAAAAGGCAGTAGCTTAAAATGAAGCTACTGTCTTTTTAGTGCGCAATGATGTATAGCAGGTGTGTTGATGAGAATAAGGTAAATATTAGTGTTAGATATAGAAAACATTGCTTATGTTTTTGTCACATTTTAGAAAAATGCATCTTCGCGACTAGCCAAATTAATAGCGTCATTGAAAAGTTTGATTTCCCGTAATAAAGTTCAATTGCTTGTATTTTTATCATGAAAGTAATAAAAATAAATTAACATGATTTTAAATCTATTTGTAAGATAAGGAGATTTGTCATTATGACAACAGAAGGTCTATTAGTTGCAGAGAAAGAAATCGAAGTGAATGGTTACGACATTGATGCGATGGGTGTCGTTAGTAATATCGTTTATATTAGATGGTTCGAAGATTTGAGAACAGCGTTTATTAATCAGCACATGAATTACTCAACAATGATCAATCAAGGCATTTCACCTATACTTATGAAAACGGAAGCAGAATATAAAGTACCTGTCACAATACATGACAAACCAGTAGGTCGTATTTACTTAGTTAAAGCAAGCAAGATGAAATGGGTGTTTCAGTTTGAAATTGTGTCCGCACATGGCGTGCATTGTATTGGTACACAGACAGGCGGTTTTTACAGATTGAGCGATAAGAAGATAACCTCTGTGCCACAAGTGTTTCAAGAGATTTTAGCAACAAAATAATGACTTCATTTTAAAATATAAAAAGTAAGAAGGTGTTCGAAATGGTTAAGCAATTAAATAGTGTCGTAGCATTCCGTGAATTTATTCATCAATATCCGTTAGCAGTTGTACATGTCATGCGCGATCAGTGTAGCGTGTGTCATGCCGTTTTACCACAAATTGAAGACTTGATGCAATCATTCCCCAATGTGCCATTAGCTGTGATTAATCAAAGTCAGGTGGAAGCTATTGCTGGAGAATTAAATATTTTCACTGTACCTGTGGATTTAATTTTTATGAATGGAAAAGAAATGCATCGTCAAGGGCGTTTTATCGATATGCAACGTTTTGAACATCATCTTAAGCAAATGAATGATAGTGTGAATAACGATGTCGATGAGCGTTAGTATTGAAAATGATTAGTATTGCTATGATTATGTAGACATCATAACTTATTTCCCGGTAAATATTGGTAGTAATAAGAATCAGCATGGTACAGTAGAACTATAGTAGAAATCATCAAAGAGGAGTGACGACAAATGCGTAAAAAATGGTCTGCACTTGCGTTTGGATTTTTAGTAGCGGCATACGCACATATTAGAATTAAAGAAAAACGCAGTGTGAAAAGTTATATGTTAGAACAAGGTATACGATTATCTAGAGCTAAGCGTCGTTTTATGTATAAAGAAGAAGCGATGAAAGCATTAGAAAAAATGGCGCCACAGACAGCAGGTGAATATGAGGGCACCAATTATCAGTTTAAGATGCCAGTAACAGTGGATAAGCACTTCGGTTCAACCGTTTATACCGTTAACGATAAACAAGATAAGCATCAACGCGTTGTATTATACGCACATGGAGGCGCATGGTTCCAAGACCCACTCAAAATTCATTTCGAATTTATTGATGAACTTGCAGAAACACTCAATGCTAAAGTCATCATGCCAGTATATCCGAAGATTCCGCATCAAGATTATCAAGCGACGTATGTGCTTTTTGAAAAGTTGTATCATGATTTATTGAATCAAGTAGCAGATTCTAAACAAATCGTTGTAATGGGTGACTCTGCGGGCGGTCAAATTGCTTTATCATTTGCTCAATTGTTAAAAGAAAAGCATATAGCTCAACCAGGACATATTGTCTTGATTTCACCAGTATTAGATGCAACGATGCGCCATCCAGAAGTTCCTGACTACTTAAAGAAAGATCCAATGGTAGGTGTTGATGGTAGTGTTTATTTAGCTGAGCAATGGGCAGGTGACACACCATTAGATGATTACAAAGTATCACCAATTAACGGTGACTTAGATGGTTTAGGACGAATTACCTTAACTGTTGGTACAAAAGAAGTGCTGTATCCTGATGCATTGAACTTATCACAATTGTTGAGTGCAAAAGGTATAGAACATGACTTTATACCTGGATATTACCAATTTCATATTTATCCAGTATTCCCAATACCAGAGCGCCGACGCTTTTTATACCAAATTAAAAATATTATTAACTAAAATAAAAAACTCTGATATCACCTACAATGTAGCTACATTGTTAAATAGTAGATACTTGCTAAAGTGATTATCAGAGTTTTCTTATTCATCTAATGTTTCAGGTTGTCTTTTAAGTGATAGTAATAAAATTAAAATCATAATAAGAATGATGCCTACGATTTGAAATGGTTTGAATGCCACATGTAACCATAGACTGCTTGCGATAACGGCTACGACAGGTTCAACAGTTCCGAATAATGTTGTTTCTTTCGCTGATATGTATTGTAAACTGTCGATAAAGAAATAAAATGCGAGTGCGGTACCACCGATAATACCAAAGATTAAAAATAATATAATTGATATGTCCCATTTAGTGATATCAATGTGCCAAATTGGATGGCGTAAATTCATCGCAACACCAGAAATAAGCATTGCCCACCCGACAATTAGAATCGAACCGAAGCGGTTAAGTAGGTCTGAAGGATAAATTGTGTAAAAAGCGAGTGCTACACCAGCTAAAATACCCCAGAATAAACTTGCAGGATTGACGACTAAATTAGAAAATGAACCATTCGTTAATAATAAAAATGTTCCTAATAATGTCATGATAATAGCAAGCACATCAAATAATGTAAGTTTTGCAACGCCTCTTATGACAAACCAAATAATAATATAAACTGGCGCAATGTATTGTAGTAATGTTGCAATCGCAGCATTACCTGTATTAATAGATGCCATATAAGCATATTGTACAACTAACATGCCCAGTATACTGAAGATAAGTAATTTGCCTAACATACGTCGATCTTGGAATACGCTAAATATTGAACGTTTGGGTTGCATCATTTTGTACATAATAAGTAAGAAAATACCACTGACTACAAGTCGAGCAGTGACATACCAATCGACATTAATATTCTTATATTTGAACAAGAAATCAGAAACAGTACCACCTAATCCCCATAAACAAGCACCGACAATGGCAAGTATAATTCCTTTTAAACGCAAAGCTGAATGATTATTCGCCAAGTATCTCACCCCTTTAAAACTTAACACCAACAACATAAAATATGTCGGTGTATGATAATGATTTAATTCATTATATCGACTTTTAAGAAAGAGTGAAATGAAAAAATAAAAAAATCATCTAAGATGTAGTGGTCTAGATGATAGATAAATGAATCGATATGGGAAATGAATGTTGAAACACAGAGGATAAACTATTTAAATGAGATTTCAGGAAGACTCAAATGTTTTTGCGTAAGAGATCCATGATGAGAATGCTGACTATCTAACACGAAATGTGATACATCATGTCCAGTCATACTCGTATATAAAATAATGACTAAATAAGAAGTGAACGTTATAAAGATAAGTGCTAAATAGATAGAAATTGCAACTTTAACGGAATGACTCAATTGCATCTTTACCGCCTCCACTAAGTTATACTAAATATTTTCATCTTCAGTATAACCAGACATTGTTAAGTTGATGTAAATTTAGCTTTAAAAAAAGTAAAGATTCAACCTATAGACTATCATCATTCCTATCAGAAAACTAAAAATAATATCCTACTTTAATTATCTTATTGCAAATATATGTGTAATAAGTTATTTTTGAATATAGTGTGCGGTTTTATAAACACAGCACAAAAACAAAAAATAAATAGCTCGAAAGATAAAATGTATAAATATTAAAAATTTTTAGAAATATTACTTACTTCCAGATGTAAAAAAGTTATCAAAAAACTGTCACACAACTGTTTGAAATATAGAGTAAAAAGTTAATTAGTAAATATTAATGACAACATAAGTAGTTTTTGAAACAATCCATTTTAAAAATCTTTCACAAATATGAAATATTTCACTTAAATATTTGATTTGATAACAGATAAAAGTTGAAAACGTTTTCTTAAGGGTGTACGATGTTTATGGTTTGAAAATAAAATAAACATAGAGAGAGGTTTTTGGGAAATGGATATTCTGTTAGGTGTAGGCACATTAGTCTTGGTTTTAGTGATCATGACGCTATTTTTAAAGTATGCACCGTACGGTAAACAAGGACTACAAGCATTATCCGGTGCAGCTTGTGCGACATTTCTACCACAAGCATTCTTAAGTTACGCCATTGGTGGCGTATTTGATATTAAATTTCTACAAGATATTGGGGATTTAGCAGGAAGTTTAAGCGGTATCGCAGTAGGTATTCTAACGTGCTTAAACTTAGGCGTTGCACCAGTATTTGCGGTCATTGTTGGTTTAGTATTACATGACTTTAAATTATTACCAGCATTCATCGCAGCTTATGGCGTAGCTTTTTTAATTAAATGGATTGAAAAGAAAGTTCCAGAAGGCTTGGACTTAATTGTGGTGATCTTATTTGCACCAGCAATTGCTTTCGGACTTGCATCAATCATTACACCTGGTGTGCTAGCAACATTAAAACAAATAGGTAGTGCTGTCACTGCGGTAGGTGATAACAATCCATATGCATTAGCGGTCATTTTAGGACTAGTGATTCCTGTTACAGGTATGACACCGCTAAGTTCAATGGTATTAACAAGTTTATTAGGACTGACAGGTGTTCCTATGGCTATTGGAGCACTAACATGTACAGGTAGCTCATTTGTTAACCTTATTTTATTCCGAAAATTAAACATTGGTGGACCGTCAAAAGCATTTGCAGTTTGTATTGAGCCATTGACGCAAATTGATTTAATAGCGCAATATCCAGTACAACTATATGGTACAAATGCACTGATTGGGGTCGTCAACGCATGTATCGTGACATTTAGCGGACTAGTAATAGGTGTCAAAGGTATGGCAACACCAATTGCAGGTGCCATCGTATTGTTTGGCTTTAATAATGCAGTGACATCAATTGTAACAATCGCAACAGTGATTATTGTCAGCATTGTCTTAGCCTATATTATTGGAACACTAATTAATAAGTTTAATTTAATGAATATCAACTTTAAAATGCCGAGCAAAAAGAATCATATTAAGGAGAGTGTTTAATTATGGCAAAGAGCTATGATTATCAAAGTGCTTTCGATATTATCGGACCAGTTATGATGGGACCTTCAAGTTCTCATACGGCTGGTGCAGTAAAGATTGGGAATTCAGCACGCGCAATATTGGGAAATATTCCTAAAAATATTGAAATACATTATTATGAATCATTTGCTCAAACACACCAAGGACATGGTACAGATGTCGCTATTGTGGGTGGAGCAATGGGCTATTCAACATTTGATAACCGAATTAAATCTTCATTAGAAATTGCAGCTGATGATGGTATTAAAATAGATATTATCGAAGAAGAAGGCGATAGTATTGGTCAACATCCAAACTGTGCTTATATTAAATCATCTCGTAATGATGGTCGCTACATTGAAATTATCGGTATTTCAATCGGTGGTGGTACAATTAAAATTAAAGGTATTCATATAAATGGACTAGAAGTAGATTTAAATCATGGATTACCAATTTTAGTTGTTGACGGAAATATGACTAAAGCACAAGTAAATCATTTCATTAATGATATCAACGATATGAAATTAGACTGTAAAGATGAATTTATTAAAATAGATGAAGATAAATGCTTGGTTGTAATACCATTAAATAAAGCAATCTCAGAATCGACATTAAATACAATTAAAGAGAAATACAGTGACGTAAACGTTTCCTATATAAATTAGAGGGGGAATAAACATGTTTGATTCAATTAGAGAGACTATAGATTATGCCGTAGAAAATAATATGTCATTTGCGGATATCATGGTTAAAGAAGAAATGGAATTAAGCGGTAAATCACGTGATGAAGTGCGAGCGCAAATGAAACAAAATTTAGATGTCATGCGAGACGCAGTAATCAAAGGGACGACAGGTGATGGCGTTGAAAGTGTAACGGGCTACACTGGTCATGACGCTGCTAAACTACGTGATTATAATGAATCACATCATGCTTTGTCTGGATATGAAATGATTGATGCAGTCAAAGGTGCCATTGCAACAAATGAAGTCAATGCTGCGATGGGTATTATTTGTGCAACGCCAACAGCTGGTTCCTCGGGTACCATTCCCGGTGCACTTTTTAAATTAGAAAAAACACATGACTTAACAGAAGATCAAATGATTGATTTCTTATTTACATCAGCGTTGTTTGGACGTGTCGTAGCGAACAATGCAAGTGTAGCTGGTGCGACAGGTGGGTGCCAAGCAGAAGTTGGTTCAGCCTCTGCAATGGCGGCAGCTGCAGCAGTAGCTATTTTCGGTGGATCGCCAGAAGCCTCTGGGCATGCAATGGCACTAGCGATAAGTAATTTATTAGGTTTAGTTTGTGATCCAGTAGCAGGACTTGTTGAAATACCTTGTGTTATGAGAAATGCAATTGGTTCAGGTAACGCTTTAATTTCAGCAGATTTAGCATTAGCAGGTATTGAAAGTAGAATTCCTGTTGATGAAGTTATTGAAGCAATGGATAAGGTTGGTCGTAAACTTCCTGCATCATTACGTGAAACTGGATTGGGTGGATTAGCAGGTACACCAACTGGAGAAGCAATTAAACGTAAAATCTTTGGCACAGCTGAAGATATGGTTAAAAATAATTAATGAGATAACAATAAGATATTGATAAAAAAGAAGCATCTGTCTGGATCATTAGTACCAGATAAATGCTTCTTAATTTTCTTTCATAAAGTTGAAAAAATTATGGAAAATACATGCTCATCAAAATAGTGATTGCAAAAGCGCCCCCGTATATCTAAAATAACTTAAAAGGAGTGATGATATGCTAAGACTATCAATCATCTTTATAGCATTCATCATTAACACAACGATTACATATGGATATACGACTGAGGGAACGTGGGTCAATCTATTATTTAAATCTTTATCGCTCAGCATGATTATCGTTTTCATGTTCTACTATATTCGTTTTGTTATTGAGAAAAAGCGTTAAATCAAAGCTATGGGGATAGTATTTGAAAAGAATAAATAAAAGGGACGATGTAAATTGTCCCTGAGAAGTTTAAAATTTTATATGTTGACTTGTTATGTTAAGTGAATTGACATGGTTGTCTTGTTTATATTATGTGATTCAAAGATTACTAGTCTTGTAAATCTAATTCGTAAAATGCTAAATCTAACCATTGATTAAATTTAAAACCTACATTGGTCAGTGTGCCGGCATGCTTAAAAGCAAACTTTTGATGCAACTGAATACTCGCTTTGTTGGAAGCATCAATGCCTGCAACTAGCGCACGATAACCTTTAGCTTTTGCCTCTGCAATTAAACGCTGTAATAATTGACTAGCAATACCTTTTCCTCTAGCTGAAGCATCGACATAAATAGAATGCTCGATTGTATATAGGTATGCTGGCCAAGGTCTAAACGAACCGAACGTCGCAAACCCTAAGACACTTCCGTTTTCCTCAAATACAAAGATAGGCTCATGATTACGTTGTTTCGTTTCAAACCATGCGATACGTTCGTCTATGGTTTGCGGTTCATAAGTATAAACAGCTGTTGTATTAATAATGGCATCGTTGTATATCGCTAATATAGCGTTTAAATCTTCTTTTTTAGCACATCGAATCATAATAATTCCCCCTTAATATGTATTAAAAACGTTTCGTTATTTGAATGCAAATATGTGTAATGAAATCTAACGTGACAATATATGTGCAAATTTAATATTATAAAATGAATTGCTATGAGTCATTTTGAAATTAATGGTATACTATATGAAATGTTAATAGGCATTGTGAAATGTATAAAAGGAGCCTTAACGTATGAAAAAATGGACAAATCGATTAATGACAATCGCTGGTGTGGTACTTATCCTAGTGGCAGCATATTTGTTTGCTAAACCACATATCGATAATTATCTTCACGATAAAGATAAAGATGAAAAGATTGAACAATATGATAAAAATGTAAAAGAACAGGCGAGTAAGGATAAAAAGCAGCAAGCTAAACCTCAAATTCCGAAAGATAAATCGAAAGTGGCAGGATATATTGAAATTCCAGATGCTGATATTAAAGAACCAGTATATCCAGGACCAGCAACACCTGAACAATTAAATAGAGGTGTAAGCTTTGCAGAAGAAAATGAATCACTAGATGATCAAAATATTTCAATTGCAGGACACACTTTCATTGACCGTCCGAACTATCAATTTACAAATCTTAAAGCAGCCAAAAAAGGTAGTATGGTTTACTTTAAAGTTGGTAATGAAACACGTAAGTATAAAATGACAAGTATAAGAGATGTTAAACCTACAGATGTAGAAGTTCTAGATGAACAAAAAGGTAAAGATAAACAATTAACATTAATTACTTGTGATGATTACAATGAAAAGACAGGCGTTTGGGAAAAACGTAAAATCTTTGTAGCTACAGAAGTCAAATAATCCATTACGCTAATGAATGAATATATTGAGTGGAAAACAGTCTTGATTGCGAGACTGTTTTTTGTTTGGTGTGAGGCAACAATAACGACGTGTCATTGGTGGAGATTGTAAAAATACATAATAAAAAGAAGCGACAATGGATGCCGCTCCTTTTTATGTACTACATACCGATTTTCAACCATCTCTTTCTACTTAGTAATAAGACAATAGTATTAACTATAAATAGAAGAACGAAGAATGATACTGTATTTATAATTTCAGTAGGACACATAAATGTTGACTCGTTATTCAATATTTTTTCTACGGCACGATACATCGTATTGCTCGCCTCAAATGGAGCAACGATACCAAATATATTTTTATTAATGGCAACTAAGATGACTGAACCAATCCAATATACAATGCTGATTCCTAAGCTGATTAAAATGTTAGGTGAAACCATACTAATCGTTCCAACAACTAAGATATATTGTAAGATAACGAGTGAAAATAAGATTATTAATAGTAAGTAATGTGAGAAATTCGAATATATAATTGAAATAATTGTGATACTTAGAATTATGAACACTAAACATTCAAAAAATAACACTGCTACCTTTTTATAGAAGAAGGTAAAGATATTATCGCCAATCAATTTATAAAACAGGATATTTTTATTCGAATACTCTTTATCAATAAAATATGCAATAACAAATGAAAATAGTAAGAACCCTAATTGCGTTGCAACAGTATATGAACTGAAGAAAAACTGGCTATAGCTTAAATTTTTAACTTTGTCTATACCTATTGGTAAAAAATACCCAAGTAAGAAAAGGAATATGAATAGCACACCAAGCGTGTAAATGATTTTATTGGAAATACTTTTTTTAAATTCTAATTTCAAAGTGGACACCTCAATTATAAATTAATGTAATCATTTATGACTTCTTCTTTTGATTGGTACTCTTCTATTTGAAGGTCTTTAAAAATAAAGTATTTACCCGGCAAAGCACTTAAATCGGATAAATTATGTGTAATATTGATAATAGTTTTAGTTTGATGGCTTTGAATAAAATCATTTATAAATTCATAAATTTCATTAACTGTTTTCTTGTCTAAAGCGTTTGTAATTTCATCTAATATGATTAAATCATGATCTTCCAATAAGAAACTTAATAATTTAAGCTTTTGTTTTTGACCATCACTCAAGTTTTTTAATAGTATGTTAGACGGTATTACTTCGATGTTTAGAATTTTATAAATTTTGTCGAAGGTTTGTAGGTTGTCTTTGAATTTTGTTTTTAACAATGATAATAAAAAGTCTTTAGTTATATCATTAGGAATATTCGATGAACTTGATATTAAGGTTACATTTTGAGAAATGGACTTAGGGATATTTCCACTATTATTTAGTAAGAAATCTTTAGCTAACAAAGATTTTCCTACACCATTTTTACCAACAATGTGATTGATCTGACCAAGATAGAAATTTAAATCACAATTGTCAACTAGTTGTTTGTTTTTAACTTTTAAAGAATAGTTATTTAGTTTCATGTATACAACTCCTATGTATAAAGGGATTTATTACACCGATATTTAATTGTATTTTTAAAAATTCTTTCACATTATGTATAGATGTTATAAATTAGTATATCGCACTATATTTTGTCCAAATGATAAATATATCGTTATATTTTTTACAATATTCTGAAATTTATGTTCGTCTCTGAATGCTATATCCAGTGTAATATGTTTTGCATATATGAAAGCAATTTCAAAATGTGAATATAGGTTCATTGTGGTATGACAAACTTCATTGCCTGTCATGAGATGGATATAATGAAGACGACTAAAAGAGCAATGAGGAGGATAATCATGGTTAAGGCTATTGCGGTAGATATGGACGGGACGTTTTTAGATTCGAAAAAGACATACGATAAACCAAGATTTGAAGCGATTTTTACTGAACTTAGAAATAGAGATATTACATTTATAGCTGCGAGTGGCAATCAATATGCGAAGTTGAAGTCTATTTTCGGGGATAGAGATATGTATTTTATATCTGAAAATGGTGCAGTTATTTATAAAGGCAATGAGTTATATAATTATAAAAGCTTTAATCGTCAGGTGTTTCAACAAGTTGTCGATTACTTAAATATGAACCAAAGTATTGATCAACTCGTCATCTGTGGTTTGAAAAACGCGTATATTTTGAAACATACTTCTGAAGCATTTAAAGAAGATACGAGATTTTATTATCATCAGTTAAAAGAAATTGACAGTCTACAACAATTACCTGAGGATGATTATGTCAAAATTGCATTCAATATTAATCGTGAGACGCATCCGAATGTTGACGAAGAAGTAGCGACGCAATTCAGCAATGATATTAAACTTGTCTCAAGTGGGCACGATAGTATTGATATTATTATGCCAAACATGACTAAAGGGCAGGCATTAAAACGATTGTTAGATAAATGGGAAATGTCTTCTTCAGAGCTCATGGCCTTCGGAGATGCGAATAATGATAAAGATATGCTTGCGTTCGCTAAGCATAGTTATGTGATGGAAAATAGTCATGATGAAGAATTGTTCAATATTGCCTCGGCTGTCGCTCCAAGTAATGATAAGCAGGGTGTTTTAACGATTATCGAACAAGAAGTGTTGAAAAGTAGGTAGTAGATCATCAATGAAGCAGCTATCATGATACTAAATACATGTTAAATGAAAACTTTGAATACGAATCATCAAATATTAATATATCTCAAACAGGTTAGGCAATAATGCCATAGTAAAATAAGCGCACTACAATCATTTGAATAGATGATAAAATAAAGCGGATTTTAATCAAATCGATTTTGATACAGATATACAAAATAAAAAGCAAAGGCACATGGCGCGCCTTTGCTTTTAAATATATATTAATTTAAACGTGTTTCACATGTACCAGTGTTAATGACAGATAATGCTGCGTTTAAACCACCTTCAACAAGGTTTTGTACTGCTTCATCAGAGAAGAAAGCAATATGTGGTGTTACTAAAATTCTTTCATGTTCGATTAACTCTAATAATGTTTTATCGTCAATGTCTTTATTAGTCCAGTCATTTGTGAAGTATGCTGCTTCATTTTCATAAGTATCAATCGCAGCACCTAACAAAGTACCATCGTTCACTGCAGCGATTAAATCAGGTGTATTGATGACTGCACCACGTGCTGCGTTAACTAAGATCGCACCTTTTTTCACATGATCAAACATAGCTTTATCGAATAAATGATAGCTTTCTTTGTTCGCTGGAACATGTAAAGAAATAATATCAGCATCTTTAATAGCTTCTTTAACACTGTCTTTGTATGTTAAAAAGTCTAAATCTTTATTAGGATAAGCATCATAAGCTGTAATTGTAGCACCAAATCCTGCATATATTTTAGCTGTAGCAGCACCGATACGACCCGTACCGATAATTGCAACAGTCATATTTTTAACTGGTTTAGACATGATTTCTGCTTGCCAAGTAAAATCATGTGCTTGTACACGGCGTTCAATATCTGGGAAGCGACGCACTAATTGTAGGGCGATAGAAACAGAATACTCTGCAATTGTTTCAGGTGAATAACTTGGAACGTTAGATATCACAATATTGTGTTTTTTAGCTAAATCTAAATCATACATATCAAATCCAGCAGTACGTTGTGCAATTTGTTTAATACCGTAAGATTCTAATTTAGGATAAACGTCATTTTCTAACTTACCAAATTGCATTGTAGTTACGCCATCGTAATCTTTTAATTGATCGACAGTAGCACTTGATAATAGCTCTTTAGAAGTAGTTACTTCGACATTATTCTTTTTTCCCCAATTTAATGCCATCTCTTTCTCATAATCACGCGTACCAAAGAACATAATTTTTGTCATTATTAAAAACCTCGCTTTTAAAAGATTGAAAAGTAAATGAGTGAAATTAAAGATTATGCACATTAAAATCACGCCACAATTTAATTGTGAAAAATATCACAAATATATTATAACACTAAATTTTCCAAAATTCAAAAACGTGTTTAATTGTAGAAAACCTATAACGTGTGCACAAGTTATAATAGATTCTAAACGGATTACTTTAGTCTTTTTAAAACATGAAGTATAATTTGTATAGCAATAAATATAAAAATTGGAGGCTATGTTCAATGAGCAATATGAATCAAACAATTATGGATGCATTTCATTTTAGACATGCGACAAAACAATTTGATCCACAAAAGAAAGTTTCGAAAGAAGATTTTGAAACAATATTAGAGTCAGGTAGATTGTCTCCAAGTTCTCTTGGGTTAGAACCTTGGAAGTTTGTCGTGATTCAAGATCAAGCGTTACGTGATGAATTAAAAGCGCACAGTTGGGGAGCAGCGAAACAATTAGATACAGCGAGCCATTTTGTGCTAATTTTTGCGCGTAAAAATGTAACGTCAAGATCACCGTATGTACAACATATGTTAAGAGATATTAAAAAATATGAGGCACAAACGATTCCAGCTGTTGAACAAAAATTCGATGCATTCCAAGCAGATTTCCATATTTCTGATAATGATCAAGCCTTGTATGACTGGTCAAGTAAACAAACGTATATCGCATTAGGCAATATGATGACGACAGCCGCATTGTTAGGTATTGATTCATGTCCGATGGAAGGTTTTAGTCTGGATACAGTGACAGACATTTTAGCAAATAAAGGTATCTTAGATACTGAGCAATTTGGTTTATCAGTGATGGTCGCATTTGGCTACAGACAACAAGATCCACCGAAAAATAAAACACGCCAAGCATATGAAGATGTTATTGAATGGGTTGGGCCAAAAGAATAAATAGAATACAGTATGTCTAAATATATAAAATTAAAAAGTTAGCAATAAAAAAGCCTGCGATTACATAAATGAATCGCAGGCTTTTGCGTGAAAAAATTGTATTAATAAAGTATGGATGATTATTTTTCTGGAACAAGGTCAGTATTTGAATGAACTGTGATGTCAAACCCTTCTGGTGCCGTAAATGTATGTGTTGAGGCGTCGGGTTGATAAATATCAACATGTGTTAATCCATAACTTTGTGCATTGTTTTGTCTTGCTTGATTGGATTGCCAAGTATTAGCAGCAATATGATGGTGATAATGATTCGTTGACATAAATAGCGCACGTGGAAAATCAGACACATGTTGGAATCCTAATTGTTCAATGTAACATTGATATGCTGCGTCCAAATCATGTGTTTTTAAATGTAAGTGTCCAATCATGCCTTTTGCTGGCATTCCTTGCCAACCTTCATCAGTACGATGTGTTAATAAGGTTTGGCTATCAACTTCTAAAGTATCCATTTTAACTTTTCCATTTTGCCATTCCCATGAAGATGAAGGTCTATCGCGATAGACTTCAATACCATTACCTTCGGGGTCGTTGAAATATAAAGCTTCACTTACTAAATGATCACCAGCGCCGATGCCCATATTTTTTTGTGCCACGAAATATAAGAAGTTAGCTAGATCCTCAGTAGTTGGTAATAAAAATGCTATATGAAAAAGCCCTGCTTCACGTGGGGAAGTCTGACGGCCGTCTTCTAATAAATGTAACG
Source organism: Staphylococcus sp. HMSC062H10 (assembly GCF_001836945.1). Taxonomy (NCBI): domain Bacteria; kingdom Bacillati; phylum Bacillota; class Bacilli; order Caryophanales; family Staphylococcaceae; genus Staphylococcus; species Staphylococcus sp. HMSC062H10. Next base: position 10,721 of record NZ_KV830953.1, on the reverse strand, counting down.
TTAGTGTGTGGCCACCATTACCAACTGATAATACGGTTGTGTTATCGTCAGAACTTTTAACTGATAGTCCTAAAATGTTTTTGTAAAATGTTGTCATTAAGTCTAAGTCTCTTACGTTCAGTTCAATGTTTGTCACTTGTGTTGCTGTTTTATCGTGAAATGCCATTATGCATCGCCTCGTTTTCTATTTTTCTATAAGTTAGTATAAAAAGTATACCAGAAAAGAAAATGAATTGACAGCAAAAAGTTTGAAATGCAAAATAACATGATGTTTCGCAATTTTATATTGATACGAACAAATAAAAAAGCGATGGCACTGGCGCACCATCGCGAGGTTTATTTAACCAAGATACACATCTTGATATGAATCTTCTTTTTCTAACATATGTTTGGCAAATGAACATGAGGCAATAATTTTCAAATTATTTTCTCGAGCGTGTTCAACAACTGCTTTAACTAGTTTTTTGCCAACACCTTGACCACCGAGTTCATCAGATACGCCTGTATGATTAATGTTAATTTCATTATTATCCACAAAACGGTATGTGATTTCAGCTAAAGCATGATTTTCATCATCACCAATATAGAATTTGTTCTCGCCTTGTTTGATTTCAAGGTTACTCATACATATCAACTCCTATCATGATTGATTATAATGTTTCCCTATTCTATTTTAACTTAAACGAAGTCAAAGGTGCATGACAGTCATGTGACGACATTGCCACATTTATGTAGTCGTTTTTATTAAGCGCAATTTGAAATAAAGATGAAAACACCTATCTTGACATTAAATCCAATCAGCTATATAATTTATCTCGAAATCGAAATAAATTAAAAGGTTGGTGATGATATGGATCGAACGAAACAATCGCTCAATGTCTTTGTCGGAATGAATAGGGCGTTAGACACATTAGAGCAAATTACAAAAGAAGACGTAAAGCGATATGGCTTAAATATTACTGAATTTGCAGTGCTCGAGTTGCTTTATAATAAAGGTCCGCAACCAATTCAACGTATTAGAAACCGCGTATTAATTGCAAGTAGCAGCATTTCATATGTTGTAAGTCAATTAGAGGACAAAGGTTGGATTACACGTGAAAAGGATAAAGATGATAAACGTGTATATATGGCTTATTTAACTGAAAAAGGGCAAAGTCAAATGGCAGATATTTTCCCTAAGCATGCTGAGACATTGACAAAAGCGTTTGATGTGTTAACAAAGGATGAATTAACAATCTTACAGCAAGCATTTAAGAAACTAAGTGCACAATCTACAGAAGTGTAAGGCGTGCACTAAAAATTTACATTAAAATATCTCGGTTTCGAGATAAATACACTAAAAAGACAAAGAGGGTATATAAAATGACAAATAATCATGAATTACTAGGTATTCACCATGTCACAGCAATGACAGATGATGCAGAACGTAATTATAAATTTTTTACAGAAGTATTAGGCATGCGTTTAGTTAAAAAGACAGTCAATCAAGATGATATTTATACGTATCATACATTTTTTGCAGATGACGTAGGTTCGGCAGGTACAGACATGACGTTCTTTGATTTTCCAAATATTACTAAAGGGCAAGCAGGAACAAATTCCATTACAAGACCGTCTTTTAGAGTGCCTAACGATGACGCATTAACATATTATGAACAGCGCTTTGATGAGTTTGGTGTCAAACACGAAGGTATTCAAGAACTATTTGGTAAAAAAGTGTTGCCATTTGAAGAAGTAGATGGCCAAGTGTATCAATTAATTTCAGATGAGTTAAATGAAGGTGTAGCACCTGGTGTGCCATGGAAGAATGGACCGGTGCCAGAAGATAAAGCGATTTATGGATTAGGACCCATTGAAATTAAAGTAAGTTATTTTGACGACTTTAAAAATATTTTAGAGACTGTTTACGGTATGACAACTATTGCGCATGAAGATAATGTCGCATTACTTGAAGTTGGCGAAGGAGGCAATGGTGGCCAGGTAATCTTAATAAAAGATGATAAAGGGCCAGCAGCACGTCAAGGTTATGGAGAGGTACATCATGTGTCATTTCGTGTGAAAGATCATGATGCAATAGAAGCGTGGGCAACGAAATATAAAGAGGTAGGTATTAACAACTCAGGCATCGTTAATCGTTTCTATTTTGAAGCATTATATGCACGTGTGGGGCATATTTTAATAGAAATTTCAACAGATGGACCAGGATTTATGGAAGATGAACCTTATGAAACATTAGGCGAAGGGTTATCCTTACCACCATTTTTAGAAAACAAAAGAGAATATATAGAATCGGAAGTTAGACCTTTTAATACGAAGCGTCAACATGATTAATTGGAATGAGAGGGATTTGTGATGGAACATATTTTTAGAGAAGGAGAAAATGGTGCGCCAACGCTAATATTATTGCATGGTACAGGTGGTGATGAGTTCGATTTATTACCATTAGGCGAAGCATTGAATGGAAATTATCACTTGTTAAGTATTAGAGGACAAGTTTCAGAAAATGGGATGAACCGGTATTTCAAACGTCTTGGTGAAGGTGTTTATGATGAAGAAGATTTGGCATTTCGTGGACAAGAATTGTTAGCGTTCATTAAAGAAGCTGCTGAACGTTATGATTTTGATATTGAAAAAGCTGTGCTTGTTGGATTTTCAAATGGATCAAATATAGCGATTAACTTAATGTTGCGTTCAGAAGCACCATTTAAAAAAGCATTGTTATATGCACCGTTATATCCAATTGAAGTAACGTCAACAAAGAATTTATCAGATGTCAGTGTGTTGCTTTCTATGGGCAAACATGATCCAATTGTGCCATTAGCTGCAAGTGAACAAGTCATTAACTTGTTTAAGACACGTGGGGCACAAGTCGAAGAAGTTTGGGTGAATGGTCATGAAATTACAGAAACTGGATTAACGGCTGGTCAACAAATACTTGGGAAATAACAGTTCTATTAAGAAGCGGACAGATGGAAAAGATTTTCACTTTTCATCTGCCCGCTTTTTTGATTTTGAAGTGTTGTACTAAATTTTACAATAGTATAGATATTTTAATCGATATGAGATTTGCCGGTAATACGCTTAATTAAACCTTTATAGAGTACAGGTATGAGTAAGATGAAACCGAACAATCCCATAATAGGGAATACTTTTCCAATTAATGAAATGAAACCGATAAATGTACTAATATAAGTGATGACAGCCATTGTAATAATAATGATGAAGTAACGTCTGCTAAATGGAACGCTGAAACGTGACGCAAATGCATACATTAATCCAACAACAGTATTGTAGATGACAAGTATCATAATGACAGACATAATAATACCGATTGACGGAGACATTTGTGTCGCTAATTTTAATGTAGGTAAATCGACGTGTTTAATTTTATCGAATTGAGAAATTAAACCTAGGTTAATCATCATGAGTAAAAATGTAATGATTAAACCGCCAATCAAGCCCCCGTATAACGTTGAGTCACGATACTTAACTTTACTACCCATCACTGATAAGAGGCTGAAGGCAGCAGCAATTTGCAAGCTTGCATAGTTAATCGCATCAAACCACCATCCAGGTGATAATGATTTCTGCTTATGAATCTGAGCATCATTATTAGCGGCAGTAAAATCAAGATGACTCGTTGTGAAATAGTAGACCGCAATCATAATGACAATCGCAATTAAAAATGGGGTAACACCTCCAAGCACAGCAATTAAACGATCGAATTTTAGAAACAGTGTTGCTAAAATAAAGGCGACTAATATGAGTGCGCTCAGCCAATACGGTAAGTTGAAACTTTGATGAATGGTTGAAGCACCACCTGCAGTCATAATAATAGCTAGAGACAACATAAACATCGTCAAAATAATATCAAAACCTCTTGCAATAGAGGGGTATAAGAAATAGTTAATTGAATCAGAATGATTTCTAGACTTTAGATGATGACCTGTATGCATGACAATCATTCCACCTAAAGTAATCAATAGTCCTGTCACAATAATGCCTGAAATGCTATATGCGCCATGACTTGTGAAAAACTGGAAAATTTCTTGACCAGTAGCAAAGCCGGCACCAACGACAACACCCACAAAGGCAAATGCCACAATAATGGACTCTTTTAAGATACGCATGATTTAAAAATGTCCCTTCGTAATTTTAAGTAATATAGAAAATGTAACATACATGTGAATGAAAAATATAGTACTAATATAGTATTTTGTTAAATTGGAGTAGAAGCAAGGGCGTCGGTCATTTTATTAATTTATTAGTTAATTTTGCATTTTTTTGCTGTGAAGTTGTTATAATACAGTTAACAAGGAACTAGCATAGATACACCAATCTCCTCACTACTCGCAATAGTGAGGGGATTTTTTCGGTGTAGCTAGGTCACCTATTTACCATCGCATTTGCGTAGCCAATGCGTAAACACAGCACCACTAAATAAGTGCACGATACATGCACCAAATGTCGTCTTTAGTCTAAGTAACGATCATGCATTAACATTTTCAAAATATCTATTTGAGCTTGAAGCTCTTTACCTTTATTTGTATCACGAATCTTCTTACGTTGTAACTCTTTGTCTACGACGCGCTTTATAGAAAGTTCATCGATACCTTCGGAAAGAATTTTTTCTTTTGCGTTAAATTGTTGATGTGCAACGAGTTGCATTCCGAATGAATTATACAACAATGTATAGCCTGCAATGCCAGTTGTTGACTGATAAGCTTTTGAAAAGCCGCCATCAATGACAAGCATCTTTCCATCAGCTTTGATAGGATCTTCTCCATTAATTTCTTTCACTGGTGTGTGACCATTAATAATGCGTCCTTCATCTGGATTTAATCCGAAATCACTGAGCATTTTACGAACCATATTCACATCTTCACGAAGATGATAGTACGGATTCTTTTCTTCTTTATGAGAAGCTTTATCTGCAATAAAGTATCGTTCAAACGTAGTCATCGCACGTTTACCAAATAGTGAAGAATATTTCCCAGTCCATAAATACCAAACTAAATCAGTGGATAAGTCATCAGTATTTTCTTTTTCATCAAATGATTTACGGACATGATATTCAAACACATCTAATAACTCTTGGCCACTGTATGTCTGACCATCAATTTCGAATGATTCCATCTCACCATTTTCATCAACTGGAATACAACCGTGAATGAGTAAATTGCCATTACAAGGTAAGTAAAGTGAGCCTTTACGCATCAAGAAAGACATATGACGACGTAATTTTTCAGATTGTTGGAATGACAATAATAGTTTATTCATGACTTCTTCTTCTTCAGGTAGTAATTCTGCTGGGTTATCACGGTTAACAGTTTGGAAGCATGTATCTTTTAATGGATATGTTTTTCCGTACACTGTTATTTCATTAGTATCATAATTAACTTTTTCAAGTACAAGTCGTTCGTCCATTTCAAAGTTTGAACGACGCTTAATAACCGGTATTTCCAGTTTGAATTGAATCATCGCAATAGCTTGATGAATTTTAGTAATCTGACTTTCTTCGCGTTGTGTTAAACGTTCATGCTTGTCAGGTCTTTTTTTAGGTTTAAAAGCAGGATTATCTGCATCATAGTATTTTTCGGCCAATGTTAGCAAAGGTCTTAAATTAATACCGTAAGCATCTTCAACGATATCTAGATTGTCATAACGTGCACAAATACGTAGTAAATTAGCTAAACATACTTTAGACCCTGCATAAGCACCAACCCAAAGCACGTCATGATTACCCCATTGAATATCCAGAGAATGATAATTAATCAGCGTGTCCATGATTTTATCTGGTTGCGGGCCACGATCATAAATATCACCGACAACGTGTAAATGATCGACGACTAAGCGTTGTACAGAATATGCAAGCCCTATAATTAAATCATCCGCTTGCTTAAGCTCAATCACTTGGTTTACAAGTGTTTCGTAGTAAGATTTTTTATTTTTAAATTCGTTGTTCTTATATAATAACTCTTCTACGATGAAAACGTATTGCTCCGGCAAGGCACGTCGAAGTTTTGAACGCGTATATTTTGAAGAACAATATTTAATTAGCTGAATGAGATGTTCAATCGTCGTAATATACCAAACATTTAATTGTCCATAATTTTGAAAATCACATTTAATAAGTTGCAATTTATCTTCTGGATAGTAAACAAGGGCAGTCAAATCGTTAAGTTCTTTCGTTGATAACTTGTCTTTGAAAATATCATTGATTTTCGCTCGCACGTTCCCAGAACCGTTGCGTAATACGTGTTGGAAAGCTTCATATTCACCATGTAAATCGCTGACGAAATGCTCCGTACCTTTAGGCAATTCTAAAATAGATTCTAAATTAATAATTTCAGTCGCAAGCTTTTCTGGAGTATCGAAATGTTGAGATAATAAATCCAAATATTTCTTTTTTAATTCTCTTTCAGTAATTTGAGTCATTGTGTGTCACTCCTGTAGTATATTTCAATCATTGGTTTGTAAAATTAATACGCTTACAATGATTATCAAGAAAACGTTAACATTTTTCAATAAGTATGCTTGAATTGATAAAAATAGAGTAAACATATTGTGAATTTTAGTGTTGAGAATCTGTGGTTGTATCATTCATATTAGTAGAGTTGAAGTGTACCCGCATAAATATGAAGTGATAAAGTTGTTGAAGCGGCGTTGAAATATCATGATAGAGATATAAGCATCCCATCCTAGAGAATAATTTTTATATTAAGCAGAGTTGAAATAGCTTGGCAGAGATACGATTATCGTTTAAGTGAGCATATTTTGTACATTACAAGTGGGGGTATTTTGAAATATATTAAAGATAGAATGAGTGGCATGCTGATATATCAAAAATCCCCGCACCATTATTTGGGTGAAGGGATTTGAAAATGATTTTGAATTACGATGGAATATGTGTGTATTTAGACATCTAATACTTTAAGTTACTAAATATTTTTCTTCTTGAAAATAAATACTACAAGTATTAAGAAAATAGAAATATAAGCAATATTACCAATAAACAATTCATGAAGTTCTAATTTCGTCGACTTACTAAAGCCTTTTTCAACTGTTTGAAGCATAATATTCATCATATTAATAGGATTCCACTTTAGCCAGTCTATTTTTTCTAAAAGTGCCGTTTGAATAACTGCTAAAATAGAACTTGCAAAATAAAAAACAATACCTACAGCAATGGCTACACCCGTTGAATTAGTTGCAGATGATAATAGCAACGTTAAGCTTAAAACTAACCAAACGCCAACAAATGTGCCTAAACTAACTAATAATAATTGATTCAATAAAGATAATTGATTACCGCTACTTTCAAATATATTTAAATCATTAAAGAATAAAGACCCAATAACAATTGAAGCAATAATTGTAATAACAAAATAAATTAAAGAAATAATAAATAATGTGATGATTTTGCTAACAATCATAGTTGTTCTTGAATATTCACGATAGAGTAAATTTTTAATCGTACCGTAATGAAATTCCATTGAAATGATTGTACTTGCTTGAATAATTAATAAAAATGCAAACCATGAAAAACCATTATAAGCAGATGTAAAAGATTCCTGTGGCGTAAAAATTTCATTGTATTTTGTAGCGATATAACCTTGAGCAACCATTAGTAGAATAAAGACAATAGGTGCGATAAAAGTTGATTTCTTTTTAAATAATTTGAAACATTCTTGTTTAATTAAAGTTCCCATTTTATGCTTGATCCTCCTTTTCTATGATGTCTAGTAATACATTTTCTAAATCATTATCTTTAAATTGTTTAAGTTCTTCTTCCGATGTTTCTGTAACAATTTTACCTTTGTTAATAATAAGGATAGAGTTTGTGATTTTAACTAACTCACTTAAAATATGGCTCGAAATTAAGAAAGTGACACCTTCTTGCGCTTTTTGGACAATCAATTCACGTACATCTCGCACAGCTTTTGGATCTAAGCCATTCATTGGTTCATCTAAGATAATAAATTGAGGGTCATTTAAAAATGCTATAGCAATTCCTAATTTTTGTTTCATACCAAGAGAATACGTTTTAGCTTTTTTATGGATGTATTCATCCATATGAAGTTGTGAGACAATTTTATCGATATCTTGAGTGTTTTTTGATTCGTTCAATAACTTCAAGTTTTCATATCCAGACATAAAAGGATATATTCCTGGATTTTCAATCAATGCACCGATATTGTTTTTACTGTCCTTGCTGTTAATAACATTAAAATTCCCACTTTGGAAACTAGAGTAACCTAATATAACTTTCATTAAAGTTGTTTTACCTGCACCATTCGCTCCAACAAGACCAACTATTTGTCCGCGTTTCAGCTTAAATGATACATCTTCGAGAATCGTTTTGTTGCCTATCTTCTTTGTTAAATGTTCAATAGTTAAAACATCCATATCACTATCTCCTTTGTTATTAAATAATCTGAATCTTAAGATTTTATATATAAAATTAATTTTATCACATAACAAGTGTTATAAAAATATGGATTTAAAAAACTTAAATAATATAAAATATAAATATTAATATGAGTATTTTTGCAGCATGCAAATGGCATTGCTAAATTTATTAAAATACGCAATTTGTTATGAGTGACTTTTTTGAATAGAAGGCATATTAAAGTGACGAAAACAGTTTGTGTGGAAGACAGGGTAAATTCTGCTTATTTAAAATGATAGTTTGTATTATAGATGGATTTGTGAGATGGGTATACGGAATGTATACATACTGAGGGAACTGAACTTTGATGGGAAACTTCATTATATCTCTTAACGTAAAGGGGTTTAAGTGACTTTCAGCTAAAGTATGCCAAATAAACTTAAAAAAGCAGTGAATCATTTCAATAGATGGAATGATTTTACTGCTTTTTGTTTATAGAAATTTAAAATTCATGCCTTTATGCTAACAACAATATTATTTTACTCTCTTACGTTTGCCAATGTAACGTATAGCAAAGTAAATGACTGCGATAATGATGACAACATACATAATACGTGAATATGTATGAAGACCAGTCATCAACATACCAAAGCTATCGCTCAACGTGCGTCCTAGTAAAATTAAACCGAAATTCCAAATTGTTGTACCTATTAATGAAATAACGGTAAATGTCACAACATTCATGCGGTTTACACCGGCTGGAATGGTAATCAATACACGTAATACAGGTATGAAACGACAGATAAATACAGCCCATACGCCATACTTTTTAAACCAATCATTTGCTCGCTTTAAATCCTTACTTTTCAATTTAATCCACTTACCGTGTCGATCAATAAAACGATATAGACGTTCTTCTGAAATCAAACGACAGATATAATATAAAATTAACAGCCCTATAAACGATGCGATGGTTGCAATAATAAATAAGGTTAAAATTGATAAGTGTGATTTAACAGACATAAGACCAGCAAATGTCAGAATAATTTCCGATGGTACGATAGGTAAAACATTTTCTAATAAAATTAATATAAAAATGGCTGCATACCCAAAACGACTAATAAATTCAGTGATAATTTGTTCCATTATTAAAAATAAGCTCCTTTAATTTTCAGCAATTGCAGACAAATAGAAACTGGATAAATTCAAATGAATAATGAATGATGTCGTATGCGATGTTGAAACAAGCATTTGTCTTAAAATGTATTATAAGCAATAAATCAAAAAATTGCTTGCTATAAGTACGAAAAGTCAACAAATGATCATCTAAATAACAGGCGCTGCACAATGAATGAGCAATGTAGTTTTATGCAATTTAAAATGAATGTCAAACATGTAAGAAAGCCTGCAATATACGTTTTAAAACACTAGGATTGCAGTATTTTTAATTAACAAATGATAGGCTACTATGTAACTAAAAGTTCCTTTATATCGTTTTAATAGCAAAAGTTAAGCGGAATTTAATAAAATTTTTATAGATTCTATTGTAAACGCTTTCCATGTCTGATAATATTATAAAAAATAACTTTGGTACAATTTTGTGACAAAGTAGGGGTGGACATGCCAGATGTCCGAAAATTTTAACGTTTCAGGGTAAGTTTTAAAAAATTAATTAGGGAAGTAGGAATAGTTATGAAGGAAAAACGAACTAACGTAAGGTGGATGTTCGCGCTTGCGTTCTTCTTTATTGGGGTTATTGCGTATATGGATAGAGCAAACATTTCATATATCGCTAAGCAAATGATGGATGATTTAGGGATGACAAAACCACAATTTGGTTTATTGGCATCATTCTTCTCTCTAGGTTATGCATTAATGCAAGTACCATCGGGGATGTTGGCTGAAAAATTCGGTCCACGTAAGATGATTACAATTGCATTAGTTTGGTGGAGTGCATTTACAATCTTAACGGGTATGATTAAGAACCACGGTTTAATTTATTTAGTGAGATTCTTATTTGGCGTGGGTGAGGCGCCAATGTACCCTTCTAATGCTGTGTTTAATTCATTTTGGTTCTCTAAAAATGAAAAAGGTAGAGCATCAAGTGCATTATTAGCAGGATCATATTTCGGACCGGTATTAGCACCAATAGTTACAATTGCTATTGTTAATGCATTTAACTGGCAAGCAGTATTTTATATTTTTGGTGCAGTAGGGATTTTAATGGCTGTATTATGGGCGATTATTGCCAAAGACTTACCTGAGCAACATAGAATGGTTAATGAAGCGGAGAAACTGGTATGTCAACAATTTTTTAGACAGTTTTCAT
>NZ_KV830952.1:33978-123613 GCF_001836945.1 Staphylococcus sp. HMSC062H10 | reverse complement strand
ATAACTTCGTAGAGCATAGAACATTGATTTATGTTCCAGCCTGAATCCTATTTTTAAGTACACATTAGCTGTGACTAATGATAAAGAATCGCTACATAAATCATTAGTCGTTCTTTATCATTTCCGTCCCGCTCTCAATAAATGTAAGTCTATCTCATTATTATAAATCGGATGAATGTGTTAATCTATGTCAGATTACATGTCATCCGATTTTTTATAGAATTTGAAAAAGGCGCATAAACCACTATGATTTAAATTACAACATCAATCATTTTAGTGGCATGCGCCAAAGTTATATCTCTGTTTTTGAAAAAAGGTAATAGCTTAAAGCTAATAACAGCGAATATAATGTAAGTTGAATCTTATGATTACACTTTAAACCTAATATAATATCCCATTAAGATCATTCCGGATGCTTACAAATCATTGACAGTAAGTAACTGAATGGCATTTGGTATAACCTCAATATCAATAGGTGTTTCTAATGAAATTTCGCCATCAATATCAACTTTCATTGCTGGATCTGTTGTAAGTGAAATCTTTTTACCAGGTATATGCTCAATACCTTGAGTAATTTCATTCCAATTCATGCTATCACGCTTTTTAAAAATATCATTTAAAATACTGAAACTTTGTTCATTAAAAATGAAAGTGTTCAGTTCACCATCTTGAGGAGACAAATCAGTCAATGGTATACGACTACCACCAATGAATGGACCATTTGCTGATAGTATCATGGTCGTTTCGCCAGAATATGTCTTATCATCAATTGTTAATTGATAATTAAATTGTGTTGGATTTAGCAGTGTTTTGACAGTTGATCCAATATAACTCAATTTACCAAATATATCTTTTGAACCATCTTGTACGTTTTCAGCGTTTTGAACAATTAGACCTAAGCCAACAAAGTTGAGTGCATATTGATTATTTATTTTAATTACATCGTATGTACCAACTTGTGCAGAAATCATTTGTTCACTAGCTTGTTTATGATTAGGTGCTATATTTAGCGTTTTTGTAAAATCATTAAAAGTACCGCCTGGTAAAATTCCAATAGGGAGTTGAAGGTCATGTGTCATAACACCATTTATAAGTTCGTTAACCGTGCCATCACCGCCAAGAATAAATAATATATCTACATCTTTTGCATAGTTTTTAGTTTTGATTTCTTGGCAATATTTAATAATGTCACCTTCGTTTTCACTCAATTGAATAGAAAGATGCTTACAAATTGAACTTAATGCTGTTGTAACTTCCCCAATACCTTGATTAATATTTTTTAATCCACTGTGTTCATGGTAAAAGAGGACACCATGTGTATATTTATTTTCCATAGCTTAGCCTACTTTCTAAAAATTGGTTCATTAAATATATATACCCACTTTTAATTGTTAATACCAAAAATATGTTTTTAAATAGAGAAAATGATAATAACTGACATTGATGTCTATAGAGTGGGGCGAGAAAATATAGTTATAGTTGTCTATAACGAGCATATTAAGTTTTTATTTATATTGATATCTTGAATTTAATTAATAGAAACCTATAAAAAAACAGTAAGCCATTTAAATGACTTACTGTTTTTTGAATTAGGCCAACAATATTAACGTATACCTTTCATCGCTTTGATGATTAAAGGTGAGAATGCTAATACAATTGTTGTAACAATAATTGCAACAACACCTAGGAAAATAAAGTAATTTGTTTGACCTAGTGGTTCTATTAACTTAACTAAAGTACCATTGATTGCTTGTGCAGATGCGTTAGTTAAATACCAAATACTCATCATTTGAGCATTGAATGCTTTAGGTGCTAACTTAACAGCAGCACTATTACCTGTTGGTGATAAGCAAAGCTCACCGATAACACAAATAATGTACGATAAAATAACCCAGTTAACTGAGAAGTTTGATGTACCTGATGCATAACCTACAATACCAATTAGTATGTATGACGCACCTGCTAAGAACGTACCAATTGCAAATTTTACTGGCAGACTAGGTTGTTTAGTTCCAAGCTTTTGCCATAAAAGTGAAATAATTGGTGCTAATAATAAAATAAATAATGGGTTAATTGATTGGAAAATCGCTTCACCAAAGTTTGTTTTCCAACCAAATAAGTTTAATTTCATATCTGAATGTTCAATACCATAAATGTTTAATACATTAGAACCTTGTTCTTGAATAGCCCAGAACACCATTCCAAGAATGAATAATGGAATAAATGCTTTAACACGAGAACGTTCAGTATCAGTGACATCTTTACTTCTAATAATTAAAGTGAAGTAAATGATTGGTAATGCAATACCTAATACTAAAACAGTATTACTAACTAAGTTAAATGATAATGAGTTAGTTAATGCACCAATTACAATAATTAATACAATTGCTAACACAACACTTCCGATGATAAGACCATATTTTTTCTTTTCTGCTGGAGTCAATGGATTAGTAGGTTTCATACCCACACTACCTAAGTTTTTACGATTGAAAAGTACATACCAAACTAAACCTAGCGCCATACCAACAGCTGCAATTAAGAATCCGCCATGGAAGTTTTTAACATTAACAAAGTGTTGCAAAATAATAGGTGATAATAATGCACCCATATTAACTGACATATAGAAAATAACAAAACCTGCATCCATACGTCTATCATTTTCAGGATATAAGCGGCCAACAATATTTGAAATATTTGGCTTCATTAAACCTGAACCAATAATAATGAAGAACATTGATGTGAATAAGCCGATTAACGCAAACGGTAAGCTTAAACAAATATGTCCGATAATAATAAAGACTGCACCTAGTAAAGTAGCGCCTCTAGTGCCTGTAATTCTGTCAGCAATCCATCCACCTGGTATTGATGTCATATAGATTAATGAACCGTAAACTGACATGATTGACATAGCTGTTGTTTTATCAATTCCAAGGCCATTATCTGTTACGGCGAAGTACATGTAGAAAATGAGTAGGGCACGCATGCCATAATAACTAAACCTTTCCCAGAACTCTACAAAAAATAGTACGCCTAGTCCTCTAGGATGCCCGAAAAATCCTGTTTGAGGTATGTCTTGAATTTGATTTCCATGGGAGTTTTGTTGTGTCATATATACATCCCATCCTTTCTTCCCCTAATACAATAGTTTAATTAAATTTGATTGTGCCTTATCAACTAAATACCTCATTAAATCACAAAAAAAATAGAAATATTGAGAATATTCTGTTATTAAGTGCGCACAATTAATTAGAGATAATATAAAAATATACTTATTGACGTTAAAGTGCAATAGATTTCTATAAAAATGTTGTTTATTTCGTGTACTAATATTCTTTTGGTGTACTTTGGGGTAAAATGTTATTTTAATGTAACCTATTATGTATGCTAAATGAAAAACACACCGATAATGTAGGAAAACCTACTTATTGGTGTGTTTATTGAATGATACATTTAACGGTTATCTATTTTTTCGGGATATAAATCATGATTCATTAAACGATGCTCAGCCATTTTTTCATATTTAGAATTTGGACGTCCATAGTTTGTATAAGGATCAATAGAAATTCCACCACGTGGTGTGAACTTGCCCCAAACTTCAATATAATGTGGGTCCATAAGCTCTATCAAGTCATTCATAATGATATTCATACAATCTTCGTGGAAATCACCGTGATTTCTGAAACTAAACAAGTATAATTTCAAAGATTTTGATTCGACCATTTTAACATTTGGAATATATGAAATATAGATAGTTGCAAAATCTGGTTGCCCAGTAATCGGACATAATGATGTGAATTCTGGACAGTTGAATTTTACGAAATAGTCACGACCTTGATGTTTATTATCAAACGATTCTAATACATCAGGACGATAGTCAAAATTGTAAGTATTGTCTTGATTTCCTAATAAAGTTATATCTTGTAATTCATCTTGTTGACGGCCATGTGCCATATAAAGCGCTCCTTTAAATTTATTTTTTTATTATTTTGGCGTCTCGGCGTGCTTTTTCAAACATGTAATAACTTGCACCGATAATAACGACGTAACCTAATGTTGCATAGAAATCTGGAGATTCTCCGAATAGAATAAATCCAAGTATTGCTGTGAAAATTATAGATGCATACGTGAAAATAGAAATATCTTTTGCTGCTGCAAAACTATATGCTAATGTAACACCAATTTGACCCACAGCGGCAGCTAAGCCAGCCCCTAATAGATAAAGTATTTGCATCTGACTCATTGGTTCATAAGTATATGCAGTGAAAGGTATTAAAACGATGACAGAAAATAAGGAGAAGTAAAATACTATAGTATATGGTGCTTCTCTTGTACTAAGTGCTCGAACACATGTATATGCTGATGCTGCAAAAATACCTGAGAATAAGCCAGCTAATGATGGAATCATAGATGATGAAAATTCAGGTTTCACTATTAAAAGCATACCTAAAATAGCAATTATCATTGCTGTTATTTGATACTTCCTTACTTTTTCATGTAAGAAAACAATGCTTAATAAAATCGTCCAGAAAGGATTGAGTTTCATTAATGAATCGGCATCACTAAGTACCATATGATCAATGGCATAAATATTTAACAATACACCGATAAGTCCAAGTGTTGATCTTGTTATTAATAAGGGTTGACTTGAAAGTCTGCCAAACATTGGCTGATGGTATTTATATATAAAAAATAATGGAATAAACATTGCTACTAAGTTTCGTGCTAATGATTTTTGAAAAACAGGAAGGTCACCTGCAAGTCTGAAAAACACTGACATAAAACTGAAACCAATAGCCGAAATTAAAATGGCAATGATACCTTTTACTTTAGGATTCAATTTTATCGCCTCTTTTATATAAAATTAACGTATTTATATTAGCATAAAACAACATGTTGTGCATAAATAGTTGAAATTTACTATAAAAAGACTATAATAGACTGTACCGAACAAACGTTCTGTGTTTATTTGTCGGAATAATAGGGCATTACACTTTTATGAATGTTTGTGTTATTACTTAAAACAAATATCAATTCAGTATCAAGCTAATAAGCTTTTTCTTGATTTCTGTTGATACAATTGAGATTGACACAGATTTTAAAAAATCAAGTGATATCTACTGAAAAAATTTTTTTAATTTGTTCAAGTTTTTCTAATTAAGTATTGGTGCCTAGTTGGAACGTTTTACGAACATTCGATTAGAAAATGACACTTTAAATCATAGTGTGTCTTATGTATAATGAAACACATAATATAGTGTTGGTTAAACGAAAAAGACACAATATCTTGTGTTTTGTATGCAAATGCTTTATTTATGAAGAAATTACATTTAAAAGTAATTTAACACAGAAATTTAATAGTTATTATCAATGAATAGTCATATTTTTTAGAAAATGTACTGAGCAAATGGAAGGTATCTAATGATCTAAACACTACATATAGTGATTTTTATACATTCAACCCATATAAGCTACTATTTTCTCAAATATAAATCTATGCAATTGGTTTACATTTGAGAAAATAAGTAGCTTCATTATAGTTAATACAATGCTGAGATAACCATAGTAGCGACGTTGTTAAAGCATTTTTTAATTGTAATGACTACTTAATTTAAAAGGGTTGAAGAAAGAAGGTGATCCAATGAAAATAATATATTTTTCATTTACTGGAAATGTCCGTCGTTTCATTAAGAGAACAGAACTTGAAAATACGCTTGAGATTACAGCAGAAAATTGTATGGAACCAGTTCATGAACCGTTTATTATCGTTACTGGCACTATTGGATTTGGAGAAGTACCAGAACCCGTTCAATCTTTTTTAGAAGTTAATCATCAATACATCAGAGGTGTGGCAGCTAGCGGTAATCGAAATTGGGGACTAAATTTCGCAAAAGCGGGTCGCACGATATCAGAAGAGTATAATGTCCCTTTATTAATGAAGTTTGAGTTACATGGAAAAAACAAAGACGTTATTGAATTTAAGAACAAGGTGGGTAATTTTAATGAAAACCATGGAAGAGAAAAAGTACAATCATATTGAATTAAATAATGAGGTCACTAAACGAAGAGAAGATGGATTCTTTAGTTTAGAAAAAGACCAAGAAGCTTTAGTAGCTTATTTAGAAGAAGTAAAAGACAAAACAATCTTCTTCGACACTGAAATCGAGCGTTTACGTTACTTAGTAGACAACGATTTTTATTTCAATGTGTTTGATATTTATAGTGAAGCGGATCTAATTGAAATCACTGATTATGCAAAATCAATTCCGTTTAATTTTGCAAGTTATATGTCAGCTAGTAAATTTTTCAAAGATTACGCTTTGAAAACAAATGATAAAAGTCAATACTTAGAAGACTATAATCAACACGTTGCCATTGTTGCTTTATACCTAGCAAATGGTAATAAAGCACAAGCTAAACAATTTATTTCTGCTATGGTTGAACAAAGATATCAACCAGCGACACCAACATTTTTAAACGCAGGCCGTGCGCGTCGTGGTGAGCTAGTGTCATGTTTCTTATTAGAAGTGGATGACAGCTTAAATTCAATTAACTTTATTGATTCAACTGCAAAACAATTAAGTAAAATTGGAGGCGGCGTTGCAATTAACTTATCTAAATTGCGTGCACGTGGTGAAGCAATTAAAGGAATTAAAGGCGTAGCGAAAGGCGTTTTACCTATTGCTAAGTCACTTGAAGGTGGCTTTAGCTATGCAGATCAACTTGGTCAACGCCCTGGTGCTGGTGCAGTGTACTTAAATATCTTCCATTATGATGTAGAAGAATTTTTAGATACTAAAAAAGTAAATGCGGATGAAGATTTACGTTTATCTACAATATCAACTGGTTTAATTGTTCCATCTAAATTCTTCGATTTAGCTAAAGAAGGTAAGGACTTTTATATGTTTGCACCTCATACAGTTAAAGAAGAATATGGTGTGACATTAGACGATATCGATTTAGAAAAATATTATGATGACATGGTTGCAAACCCAAATGTTGAGAAAAAGAAAAAGAATGCGCGTGAAATGTTGAATTTAATTGCGCAAACACAATTACAATCAGGTTATCCATATTTAATGTTTAAAGATAATGCTAACAGAGTGCATCCGAATTCAAATATTGGACAAATTAAAATGAGTAACTTATGTACTGAAATTTTCCAATTACAAGAAACTTCAATTATTAACGACTATGGTATTGAAGACGAAATTAAACGTGATATTTCTTGTAACTTAGGTTCATTAAACATTGTTAATGTAATGGAAAGCGGAAAATTTAGAGATTCAGTTCACTCTGGTATGGACGCATTAACTGTTGTAAGTGATGTAGCAAATATTCAAAATGCACCAGGTGTTAGAAAAGCTAACAGTGAATTACATTCAGTTGGTCTTGGTGTGATGAATTTACATGGTTACTTAGCTAAAAATAAAATTGGTTATGAGTCAGAAGAAGCAAAAGATTTTGCAAATATCTTCTTTATGATGATGAATTTCTACTCAATCGAGCGTTCAATGGAAATCGCTAAAGAACGTGGTATCAAATATCAAGACTTTGAAAAATCTGATTATGCTAATGGCAAATATTTCGAGTTCTATACAACTCAAGAATTTGAACCTCAATTCGAAAAAGTTCGTGAATTATTCGATGGTATGGCTATTCCTACTTCTGAGGATTGGAAGAAACTACAACAAGATGTTGAACAATATGGTTTATATCATGCATATAGATTAGCTATTGCTCCAACACAAAGTATTTCTTATGTTCAAAATGCTACAAGTTCTGTAATGCCAATCGTTGATCAAATTGAACGTCGTACTTATGGTAATGCGGAAACATTTTACCCTATGCCATTCTTATCACCACAAACAATGTGGTACTACAAATCAGCATTCAATACTGATCAGATGAAATTAATCGATTTAATAGCGACAATTCAAACGCATATTGACCAAGGTATCTCAACGATACTTTATGTTAATTCTGAAATTTCTACACGTGAGTTAGCAAGATTATATGTATATGCGCACTATAAAGGATTAAAATCACTTTACTATACTAGAAATAAATTATTAAGTGTAGAAGAATGTACAAGTTGTTCTATCTAACAATTAAATGTTGAAAATGACAAACAGCTAATCATCTGGTCTGAAATAGCAGATGATTAGACTGCTATGTCTGTATTTGTCAATTATTGAGTAACATTACAGGAGGAAATTATATTCATGATAGCTGTTAATTGGAACACACAAGAAGATATGACGAATATGTTTTGGAGACAAAATATATCTCAAATGTGGGTTGAAACAGAATTTAAAGTATCAAAAGACATTGCAAGTTGGAAGACTTTATCTGAAGCTGAACAAGACACATTTAAAAAAGCATTAGCTGGTTTAACAGGCTTAGATACACATCAAGCAGACGATGGTATGCCTTTAGTTATGCTACATACGACTGACTTAAGAAAAAAAGCAGTTTATTCATTTATGGCGATGATGGAGCAAATACATGCGAAAAGTTATTCGCATATTTTCACAACGCTATTACCATCTAGTGAAACAAACTATTTATTAGATGTATGGGTTTTAGAAGAACCACATTTAAAATATAAATCAGATAAAATTGTTGCTAATTACCACAAACTCTGGGGGAAAGAAGCATCAATTTATGACCAATATATGGCCAGAGTTACGAGTGTATTTTTAGAAACATTCTTATTCTTCTCAGGTTTCTATTATCCACTATATCTAGCTGGTCAAGGAAAAATGACGACATCAGGTGAAATCATTCGTAAAATTCTTTTAGATGAATCTATTCATGGTGTATTTACCGGTTTAGATGCACAGCATTTACGAAATGAACTTTCTGAAAGTGAGAAGCAAAAAGCAGACCAAGAAATGTATAAATTGCTAAATGACTTGTATTTAAATGAAGAGTCATATACAAAAATGTTATACGATGATCTTGGAATCACTGAAGATGTGTTAAACTATGTTAAATATAATGGAAATAAAGCACTTTCAAACTTAGGCTTTGAACCTTATTTTGAGGAACGTGAATTTAACCCAATCATTGAGAATGCCTTAGATACAACAACTAAAAACCATGACTTCTTCTCTGTAAAAGGTGATGGTTATGTATTAGCATTAAACGTAGAAGCATTACAAGATGATGACTTTGTATTTGACAACAAATAACAATTAAATTAAAAGACCTTCACATGTGAAGGGAAATAGCGATTCGTTTCGTCTTGTTTCCTACATGTTGGAGGTCTTTTTTCTATACTTAAAATCGTATGCACATTTTGAAAAAGTAAAAATTGCATTTAATAATGCCGATGAAGCTAGAAAGTATACAAGATATAGCATTACAAAAGGGTGTGCTATTTTACCATATACTTCTATATTACACATTTACAAAAAATGATTTCTATTTTAATTGCAAATATCAATAAAATTGACAATAAATTATTTGAAAGGCTATTGAAATGAGTGACAAAAAACGATACCATTAATGAGAAATGTTATCAATGATAATAATTATCATTAAATTAAAGGGAGAAAATTTTGTAATGAAGTATTTATTAAAGGGAAAAATTTTGCTTATATTACTTATATTGCTAACAATCATTTCGTTGTTTATAGGTGTCAGTGAACTGTCTATTAAAGATATCTTTCATTTATCAGACTCACAGCAAAATATATTGTTCTCAAGTCGAATACCAAGAACAATGAGTATTTTAATTGCTGGAAGTTCATTAGCTTTAGCTGGCCTAATCATGCAACAAATGATGCAAAATAAGTTTGTTAGTCCAACTACAGCTGGGACGATGGAGTGGGCAAAATTAGGTATCTTAATTGCCTTATTATTCTTTCCAACTGGTCATATTTTATTAAAACTAGTATTTGCTGTTATTTGCAGCATCAGCGGAACATTTTTATTTGTTAAAATTATTGATTTTATCAAAGTGAAAGATGTCATCTTTGTACCACTATTAGGGATTATGATGGGTGGCATTGTCGCTAGTTTTACAACGTTTATTTCATTACGTACGAACGCCGTACAAAGCATTGGTAACTGGCTTAACGGGAACTTTGCCATTATCACAAGTGGACGTTATGAAATTTTATATTTAAGTATTCCTCTTTTAGCATTGACATATCTTTTTGCGAATCATTTCACAATTGTAGGAATGGGTAAAGACTTTACCAATAATTTAGGTTTGAGTTATGAAAAATTAATAAATGTTGCTCTATTTATTACTGCCACAATTACGGCATTAGTCGTCGTGACAGTTGGAACTTTACCATTCTTAGGTTTAGTTATTCCAAATATTATTTCGATTTATAGAGGCGATCATTTGAAAAATGCAATTCCTCATACAATGATGTTAGGTGCAATATTTGTACTGTTTTCAGATATTGTAGGTAGAGTCATCGTTTATCCTTATGAAATAAACATTGGCTTAACGATTGGTGTGTTTGGAACAATCATTTTCCTTATCTTACTAATGAAAGGTAGGAAAAATTATGCGCAACAATAATAAAAAAATAATGCTTTTAATTGCAGTAACGTTATTAATTAGTATGCTGTACTTATTTGTAGGTATTGATTTTGAAATATTTGAATATCAATTTTCAAGTCGTTTAAGAAAGTTCATATTAATTATTTTAGTAGGTGCTGCAATTGCAACATCCGTTGTTATTTTCCAATCAATTACAAATAATAGATTGTTAACGCCATCAATAATGGGCTTAGATGCAGTTTATTTATTTATCAAAGTAATACCAGTCTTCTTATTTGGTATACAGTCAGTTTGGGTTACAAATGTATATTTAAATTTCATACTAACACTTGTAACGATGGTATTATTCGCATTATTACTATTCCAAGTGATTTTTAAAATTGGACAGTTTTCAATCTACTTTATCTTACTTATTGGTGCCCTTTTAGGAACATTTTTCAGAAGTATCACTGGATTTATCCAGTTGATTATGGATCCAGAGTCATTTTTAGCAATACAAAGTAGTATGTTTGCAAATTTTAATGCTTCTAATTCAAATTTAGTTACTTTTTCAGCTGTTATATTAGTTACTTTATTAATCATTACAATTTATTTAGTACCATATTTAGATGTATTACTTTTAGGACGCGCTGAAGCAATTAATCTTGGTATATCATATGAACAATTAACACGCTTTTTGCTTGTGATTGTATCTATATTGGTATCGATTTCAACTACTTTAGTGGGACCAATTACATTTTTAGGGTTATTAACGGTTAACTTAGCACATGAATTAATGAAGACTTATGAGCATAAATACATTTTGATTGCTACGATTTGTTTAAGTTGGATTAGTTTATTTAGTGCACAATGGGTAGTTGAAAATGTGTTTGAAGCTACAACAGAAATGAGCATACTGATTGATTTGATAGGTGGAAGTTACTTCATTTATCTATTAGTTAAAAGGAGAAATGCGCAGTGATTCAAGTTGGAAATTTAACTAAAACTATACATAATCAAACCATATTAGAAGATATAAGTATAGTTATAGAAAAAGGTAAATTGACGTCATTAATTGGACCAAATGGTGCAGGGAAAAGTACATTACTTTCAGCGATATGTCGCTTAATTCGATTTGATGAAGGTGAAGTAAAAATAGATGGACAGCTTATGTCTGATTATAAAAACAATGATTTGTCGAAAAAGATATCGATTTTAAAGCAAACGAACCATACAGAAATGAATATTACTGTAGAACAATTAGTTAATTTCGGACGATTTCCATATTCTAAAGGACGTTTAACGAAAGAAGACCATGAAATTGTTAATGATGCTTTAGATTTGTTGCAATTACAAGATATTAGACATCGTAATATAAAATCATTGTCTGGCGGACAACGTCAACGTGCCTATATAGCGATGACCATTGCACAAGATACTGAATATATTCTTTTAGATGAACCGTTAAATAATCTAGATATGAAGCACGCTGTTCAAATTATGCAAACATTGCAGATGTTGGCACATAAAATGAATAAAGCGATTGTGATCGTGTTACATGATATTAATTTTGCATCATGCTATTCAGATCAAATTGTTGCCTTGAAAAACGGTCGATTAGTTAAATCAGATTTGAAAGATAATGTCATTCAAAGCAACGTTCTAAGCGATTTATATGATATGGATATTCAAATTGAACATATTAGAAATCAAAGAATTTGTTTATATTTTAAGGATTGATAATTTGGAGACACTTTAAAGGGGTGATGCGCCAATTAAAGAAGGGTTAACAAGTATTTATTCGTATTTCACATCAAGCACACAGATTAAGCCAAAAGAGGAGAAGTTTATATTATGAAGAAAACTGTCTTATATTTAGTAGTAGCATTAATGTTTGTATTAGCAGCTTGCGGTAACAATTCTGAGAAAGAACAATCAAAATCAGAAACTAAAGGTTCAAAAGAAACGGTTAAAATTGAAAATAACTACAAAATGCGTGGCGAGAAGAAAGATGGTAGTGATGCTAAAAAAGTTAAAGAAACGGTTGAAGTACCAAAGAATCCTAAAAACGCAGTTGTGTTAGACTATGGCGCATTAGATGTAATGAAAGAAATGGGCTTATCAGACAAAGTAAAAGCATTACCTAAAGGGGAAGGCGGCAAGTCATTACCGAATTTCTTAGAGTCATTTAAAGATGACAAGTATACAAATGTTGGTAACTTGAAAGAAGTTAATTTCGATAAAATTGCAGCAACAAAACCGGAAGTAATCTTTATCTCTGGCCGTACAGCAAATCAAAAGAATTTAGATGAATTTAAAAAAGCTGCACCAAAAGCAAAAATTGTTTACGTTGGTGCAGATGAAAAGAATTTAATTAGTTCAATGAAACAAAACACTGAAAATATCGGTAAAATTTACGATAAAGAAGATAAAGCTAAAGAATTAAATAAAGATTTAGATAACAAAATTGCTTCAATGAAAGATAAAACTAAGAAGTTCAACAAATCAGTTATGTATTTATTAGTTAATGAAGGTGAATTATCTACTTATGGACCTAAAGGTCGTTTCGGTGGATTAGTTTACGATACATTAGGTTTCAACGCGGTTGATAAAAAAGTAAGCAACAGTAACCACGGACAAAATGTCTCTAATGAATACATTAATAAAGAAAATCCAGATGTCATTTTAGCAATGGATAGAGGACAGGCTGTAAGTGGTAAATCAACTGCGAAACAAGCATTAAATAATCCTGTATTAAAAAATGTTAAAGCAATTAAAGAAGACAAAGTTTATAATTTAGATCCTAAATTATGGTACTTTGCAGCTGGATCAACTACAACTACAATTAAACAAATTGATGAACTTGAAAAAGTTGTAAAATAATTTTAAAAGAGGGGAACAATGGTTAAAGGTCTTAATCATTGTTCCCCTCTTTACTTTAAAAAAGGAAATCTGGGACGTCAATCAATGTCCTAGACTCTAAAATGTACTGTTGTTTGTCGTTGGTTGAATGAACATGTACTTGTAACAAGTTCATTTCAATACCAGTGGGATCCAAACATAGAGAAATTTGATTTCCAATTTCTACTGACAATGCAAGTTGACGGAGCCCAAACATAGAGAATATCAAAAAGAAATTCTACAGAAGTGGTGCTTTATCATGTCTATCCCACTCCCTATAATTTTTTGGCTATGTTGTTTAAATTTCAAAATAAATATGATAGTGATACTTACAGCGATTGTTAAACCTAGATTGGCAATTTGGACAACGCTCAACCATCATATATTCATTGATTGTTAATTCGTGTTTGCATACACCGCATAAGATTGCTTTTTCATTAAATGAAGGCTCAGACCAACGCTTAATGGCGTGCTTTTCAAACTCATTATGGCACTTATAGCATGGATAGTATTTATTACAACATTTAAATTTAATAGCAATAATATCTTCTTCGGTAAAATAATGGCGACAGCGTGTTTCAGTATCGATTAATGAACCATAAACTTTAGGCATAGACAAAGCTCCTTAACTTACGATTCCTTTGGATGTTCACCGATAATGCGAACTTCACGATTTAATTCAATGCCAAATTTTTCTTTGACGGTCTTTTGTACATAATGAATAAGGTTTTCATAATCTGTAGCAGTTCCATTGTCTACATTTACCATAAAACCGGCGTGTTTAGTTGAAACTTCAACGCCGCCAATACGGTGACCTTGTAAATTAGAATCTTGTATCAATTTACCTGCAAAATGACCAGGCGGTCTTTGGAATACACTACCACATGAAGGATACTCTAAAGGTTGTTTAGATTCTCTACGTTCTGTTAAATCATCCATTTTAGCTTGTATTTCAGTCAGTTTACCAGGAGCTAAAGTAAATGCAGCTTCTAATACAACTAAGTGTTCTTTTTGAATAATGCTATTACGATAATCTAACTCTAATTCTTTTGTTGTAAGTTTAATTAACGAGCCTTGTTCGTTTACGCAAAGCGCATAGTCTATACAATCTTTAACTTCGCCACCATAAGCGCCAGCATTCATATACACTGCACCACCAATTGAACCTGGAATACCACATGCAAATTCAAGGCCAGTAAGTGCGTAATCACGAGCAACACGTGAGACATCAATAATTGCAGCGCCGCTACCGGCTATAATTGCATCATCAGATACTTCTATATGATCTAGTGATAATAAACTAATTACAATGCCACGAATACCACCTTCACGGATAATAATATTTGAGCCATTGCCTAAATATGTAACAGGAATCTCATTTTGATAGGCATATTTAACAACTGCTTGTACTTCTTCATTTTTAGTAGGGGTAATATAAAAGTCGGCATTACCACCTGTCTTAGTATAAGTGTATCGTTTTAAAGGTTCATCAACTTTAATTTTTTCATTTGGGATAAGTTGTTGTAAAGCTTGATAGATGTCTTTATTTATCACTTCTCAGTACATCCTTTCTCATGTCTTTAATATCATATAGTATTATACCAATTTTAAAATTCATTTGCGAAAATTGAAAAGAAAGTATTAGAATTAGTATAATTGTAAAATACGGCACTATTGTCGTTATAAGTATTTTTTACATAGTTTTTCAAAGTATTGTTGCTTTTGCATCTCATATTGTCTAATTGTAAAGCTATGTTGCAATATTTGATGCTTTTTAGTATTGAATTGTAAAGCGATCTCATCATTAGTCGATAAGAGACGATCAAGTGCAAGATAAGATTCAAATGTTTGGGTATTCATTTGAATGATATGTAGACGCACCTGTTGTTTTAGTTCATGAAAATTGTTAAACTTCGCCATCATAACCTTTTTATTATATTTATGATGCAAACGATAAAACCCTACATAATTTAAGCGTTTTTCATCTAAGGATGTAATATCATGCAAATTTTCTACACCTACTAAAATATCTAAAATTGGCTCTGTTGAATATTTAAAATGATGCGTACCACCAATATGTTTTGTATATTTTACTGGGCTGTCTAAGAGGTTGAATAATAATGATTCAATTTCAGTGTATTGTGATTGAAAACAATTAGTTAAATCACTATTAATGAATGGTTGAACATTTGAATACATGATAAACTCCTTTGATATTGAAAATTAATTTAATCACGATAAAGTCTGGAATACTATAACATAATTCATTTTCATAATAAACATGTTTTTGTATAATGAATCTGTTAAGGAGTGCAATCATGAAAAAAATTGTTATTATCGCTGTTTTAGCGATTTTATTTGTAGTAATAAGTGCTTGTGGTAATAAAGAAAAAGAGGCACAACATCAATTTACTAAGCAATTTAAAGATGTTGAGCAAAAACAAAAAGAATTACAACATGTCATGGATAATATACATTTGAAAGAAATTGATCATCTAAGTAAAACTGATACAACTGATAAAAATAGTAAAGAATTTAAGGCATTACAAGAAGATGTTAAAAATCATCTCATACCTAAATTTGAAGCATATTATAAGTCAGCAAAAAATTTGCCTGATGATACAATGAAAGTTAAGAAATTAAAAAAAGAATATATGACGCTTGCAAATGAGAAGAAGGATACGATATATCAATTAAAAAAATTCATAGATTTATGTAATCAATCTATCAAGTATAACGAAGACATTTTAGATTATACGAAACAATTTGAAAAAAATAGATACAAAGTTGAATCAGAAATTAAATTAGCTGATAATAAAAGTGAAGCAACAAATCTTACGACAAAATTAGAACATAATAATAAAACGTTAAGAGATACTGCGAAGAAGAACCTAGATGATAGTAAAGAAAATGAAGTAAAAGGCGCGATTAAAAATCACATTATGCCAATGATTGAAAAACAAATTACCGATATTAACCAAACTAATATTAGTGATAAGCATGTTAATAATGCAAGGAAAAACGCAATAGAAATGTATTACAGTCTGCAGAACTATTATAATACACGTATTGAAACAATAAAGGTTAGTGAGAAGTTATCAAAAGTCGATGTAGATAAGTTGCCGAAAAAGGGTATAGATATAACTCACGGCGATAAAGCCTTTGAAAAAAAGCTTGAAAAATTAGAAGAAAAATAACTATAATCATTTTTCAAAGTTAAAAATTTTGAATTTATGGTTAACATGTCAACTTACTATGTGTATAATGGTAAACATTGATATTAACTATATGTATAAAAATGTCACGCAGATGCTATTTAAATGTGATAAATATTTTTAGAGGTGAATAGAGTGGCTATAAAGCTAAGTTCAATTGACCAATTTGAACAGGTTATTGAGGAAAATAAATATGTTTTTGTATTAAAACATAGTGAAACTTGTCCAATATCGGCAAATGCGTACGATCAATTTAATAAATTTTTATATGAACGCGATATGGACGGTTATTATTTGATTGTCCAACAAGAACGCGATTTGTCAGATTATATTGCTAAAAAAACGAACGTTAAACATGAATCACCTCAAGCATTTTATTTTGTAAATGGTGAAATGGTTTGGAATCGAGACCACGGTGATATTAATGTGTCGTCATTAGCACAAGCAGAAGAATAATGAAACTATAGGGTTGGAACATTTTGCCTTACACTACTAGACGTGAATAGCACAACTTAAATTCGTGTGAATCAGAGTAGTTTGGCTATAATGATGTTCTGACCTTTTATTTTATGTAACCTTTAGAAGCAGTTAAGTTAGTACTTTTTTACAAACATATGTATAATGTATTCGAGTATTTTTATTGAAAATATTTTGGAAAACGACGAATCCAATAAGAAAATTTAAACATGATTTGTAAGTTAGTTTAATAGCAAATATATGCTAAACCAGAAGAAGTATACTGTTATTTACTGGAATAATTAATAATCATGTCATGTTAAATGTTCGCATATAATCACGAGATAAAATCTGAAATTTAAGATTAATCTTTTATGAATAAAAAACGTATCACAACAAATAATAAAGTAAGGTGGTCAAGGTTATGAAAGTATTAGTAGCCATGGATGAGTTTCATGGAATTATTTCGAGTTATCAAGCTAATAGATATGTTGAAGAGGCAGTTGCAAGCCAAATTGAAACTGCAGATGTAGTTCAAGTACCATTGTTTAATGGAAGACATGAATTATTAGATTCTGTATTTTTATGGCAATCTGGGCAAAAGTACCGTATACCAGTACATGATGCAGATATGAATGAAGTTGAAGGTGTTTACGGACAAACTGATACAGGGATGACCGTTATTGAGGGGAATTTATTTTTAAAAGGTAAAAAACCAATTGTTGAACGAACAAGTTATGGTTTAGGAGAAATGATTAAACATGCATTAGATAACGACGCAAAACATGTTGTAATTTCACTAGGTGGGATTGATAGTTTTGATGCTGGTGCAGGTATGTTACAAGCATTAGGTGCTCAATTCTATGATGACGAAGGGCGTGTCGTAGATATGAGACAAGGTGCTGGTGTAATTAAATATATTCGTCGTATGGATATGTCGAACTTACACCCTAAAATGGAAACAGCAAGAATTCAAGTAATGTCGGATTTTTCAAGTCGATTATATGGTAAGCAAAGTGAAATCATGCAAACTTATGATGCGTATCAGTTGAATCATAATCAAGCAGCAGAAATCGATAATTTAATTTGGTATTTTAGTGAGTTATTTAAAAGTGAATTGAAAATTGCAATTGGTCCAGTTGAACGTGGTGGTGCTGGTGGTGGAATTGCAGCAGTCTTGAATGGACTGTATCAAGCTGAAATATTAACCAGTCATGCATTAGTAGACCAACTAACACATTTAGAAAATTTAGTTGAACAAGCGGATTTAATTATTTTTGGAGAAGGATTAAATGAAAATGATCAGTTGCTAGAAACGACAACATTGCGTATTGCAGAACTTTGTCATAAACATCAAAAGGTTGCCATTGCAATTTGTGCAACTGCTGAAAAGTTTGATTTATTTGAATCACAAGGGGTTACAGCAATGTTTAATACCTTTATCGATATGCCGGAAAGTTATACTGACTTTAAAATGGGATTACAAATTAGGCATTATACTGTTCAGTCTTTAAAACTGTTGAAAACACATTTTAATGTTGAGGTTTAGTAAAGAAGGACTAAATTGGTGATGCTGTCATGATGTTTAAGAACATGTATGATGGTTAGAAAAACAAATTAGAAGATCGAAAGTATACTTAAAATAAAATAACATGAAAAAATCACGCTATCATTGCACTGAATATTAGCGTGATTTTTTATATTAATTAAGCCTGAGTTGAACGAGTATATAATCGTTTGTTTTTAGTTATTTTCAGCGATATCTTCTACAATTCCGATGATTACTTGCACTGCTTTTTCCATGACATCAATGGATGCATATTCATATGGGCCGTGGAAGTTACCGCAACCTGTAAAGATGTTTGGAGTTGGCAACCCCATATATGACAATTGTGAACCATCTGTACCACCACGAATAGGTTCAGTGTTTGCTGGAATATCTAATTTAGCAAAGACACGTTTAGGTGTATCAATAATATGAGGCAATGGTAATATTTTTTCTGCCATATTGAAATATTGATCCGATATATCAACTTTAACTGGATAATTTTCAAAATGGGCATTGATATCGTCACGTATTTCTAAAATACGTTTCTTACGCAATTCGAATTGTTTTTTATCATGATCACGAATAATGTATTGCAAAGTTGCTTTTTCAACAGTTCCTTCAAAGTTCATTAAGTGATAAAAGCCTTCATATCCTTCTGTGCGCTCCGGAACTTCACTATCAGGTAGCAAACTATCGAATTGTTCACCTAAACGTATTGCGTTTACCATTGCATTTTTAGCTGAACCAGGATGAACATTCACACCATGGCATGTAATAACCGCTTCAGCAGCGTTAAAGCTTTCATATTGTAATTCTCCATATTGACTACCATCCATAGTATAAGCAAAATCGGCATTGAAGCGGTCAACATCAAATTTATGTGGACCACGACCGATTTCTTCGTCTGGTGTAAATCCAATGCGAATGGTACCATGTTTAATTTCTGGATGTTCTTGTAAATAACAAATAGCTTCCATAATTTCCACAATACCCGCTTTATCGTCTGCACCTAGTAACGATGTACCATCAGTTACCATTAATGTATGACCAACTAAACTATTAAGTTCTGGAAATACTTTAGGATCTAAGAAACGTTTAGTATTGCCTAGTTTGTATGGCTTACCATCATAGTTTTCAATAATTTGCGGTTTAACATTTGAAGCATTGAAATCAGGTGATGTATCAACATGCGCCAAAAAACCAACAGTTGGGACGTCGACATCGATGTTACTTTCTAATGTAGCAAATAAGTAGCCATTTTCATCTAAATCAGTTGGCAATCCTAATTGTTGTAATTCTTTTTCTAATAAATGTAACAAATCCCATTGCTTTTCAGTTGAAGGTGTTGTTGTAGATTTTGGATCAGATTGCGTATCAATTGTCGTATATCTTGTTAATCTATCTATCAATTGGTTCTTCATTATATTCGACCCCTTAAACTCTATTATTCATGTTGTAAGATTTTTTATATGTCTTACCTTTGATTTTACCATACAGTTGTTTGATACGTGTGTACAGGTAATATAGAATTTCAGAAACTAATATACCGAAAGCAATCGCACCTGAAATCAGTGTAACTTCTAAAAATGTATTTACAGCACTTGTATAATCATTCGATACTAAAAAACGAGTCGCTTGATAAGCTGCACCACCAGGTACTAATGGTATAATGCCTGGCACTATGAATATAATTACCGGTCGTTTATATCTGCGACTCATAGTATGACTCATTAAGCCTAAAATTAAGCTTCCCAAAAATGAAGCGCCAACTTTTCCAAACTCTAAATCTACCGTTAATTGGTAAATCGTCCATGCAATGGCACCTACAAATCCACATGCTACTAAGAGACGTTTGGGTGCATTGAAAATGATAGAGAAAAGTACTGTTGATATAAAGCTGATTGTAAAATGAAATAAATAAAATAGCATGCTTTAACAGTCCTTCCTTAAATGATTAATAAAACGATTGCGACACCAGCACCGATTGCGAATGCTGTTAATGCAGCTTCAACACCACGAGACATACCTGCAAGTAATTCACCCGCTAATAAATCTCGAATGGCATTGGTAATTAATATACCAGGGACAAGTGGCATGACACTGGCTATAGTAATGATATCTTGATTGGTTGCAATACCTAATTTAGTAAATGTGGCTGCAATGGATATGACCACAGCGGCTGCAACAAACTCTGAGAAAAATTTAATTTGTATATAGCGTTGCACAAAGCTGAATGTTAAAAATGCGGATCCACCAGCAATGACTGCAATCCAACAATCTGATGCGACACCACCAAACATGAACAGGAAGAAGCCACATGCAATGGCAGCGGCAAAGAAATTCGTTAAAAAAGAATATTGTAATGATGCATGCTGTAAATGAATAAATTCAGATTTAGCTTCATCAATTGTGAGTTCTTTATTTGATATTTTACGTGAAAGACTATTCGTTAAAGCGATTTTCTCTAAATCTGTTGTACGCTCTTGTACACGAATTAATCTTGTACTTGTTCGATCGTTTAATGAAAAAATAATTGCAGTTGAACTGACAAAACTATATGTATTATGAAGACCATAACTATGTGCGATACGGTTCATTGTATCTTCAACTCGATATGTTTCAGCACCTGATTCAAGTAAAATTCTACCTGCAATTAATACAACATCAATCACTTTGTTTTCATCTATAATTGTGATTGAATCTGGCATATCAATTCACCTCCAATGATATGTGTTATTTATTTGAACAATTGAAGTTTACAACTTGTTGTTGCAACTTTCAATAGTGAGACTTTGTGTTAGTATGATGAACTTGTATGGTTCAAATTTAAATAAGAAAAACTGTTAATCTTTGCTATTATACTATGATTTAATAATAGCAAAGGATTAACAGTTTTGTCGTTGTTATAGATTGATAATAGGGTTAAACATTACTTTGTTTCGCCCTTGATTTTTGGCTACATGCACCATATCGTCTGCATCTTTAAACACTTTACGCTGTGATTTTGGATCGTCATCTGTTAAATAACCAACACCGATAGACACTGACAATTTAATAACTTCTTTGTTTGGTAAATGGAATGATGATTTTTCAACACCCGAACGAATATTTTCAGCTAATTTAACACTTTGATCAAGTGAATAGTTGTGAATGACAACTGAGAACTCTTCGCCACCATTTCTAAAAATTTTAAATTGATTCGGCACATAGTTTTTAAGTAATTGAGACATTTGTTTTAATACAGCATCACCTGATTTGTGTGAGTAGGTATCATTGACATCTTTAAATCCATCGATATCGATTAATAATAATGCGATACTTTGATGTTCTTTTTCAGCTTTTCGTGAAATTTCATTTAAATGTCTATCAAATTCTTTTACATTACCTAAGCCTGTTAAGTAATCATATTTATCTTCGTTTTCATAACGATTTACGAGTGAGAAGAAATGCCAAATATCGACAAAAGTTATCGCTGAAGCTAAAGTGATAATTAATGAAATTGGTATTAAAATGATAACTTCCGATAGTGTGTATATAGGGCTCACTAATGCGACACCAAATAAAATGATTATTGTAACAACATTAAGTATTAATAATGATAGCACATCATTTTGTTTTAAAAATGGTCCAATAGCACTTGTTACTGCGGCAATAACAATCAACGTAACACCGTACATAACCGAGTTGTTAAATACTACAATTTCAACAATTGCTACAATTACTGTAGCAGATAATGTATAGACCATATTTGTAAATCTACCTAAAAATAATAAAGGAACGAATGTTAAGTGAATTAAATAATCTTCACGATAAGGGATAGGGTAGACAGATAATAATAATGATACGATTGTCATTAAAACAGTGACATAAGCCTTAGAAAAAACCATACGTTTGTTTTCTGAATACTGTAAGCGATGGAATAAATAGATTCCAGCGACTATAACAGATATATTGTATATAAATGCTTCGAACATGTCTGAATCGACTCCTTTAATTGACCACTAGCTATTGTAAGTGAAAACTTACAATTTGTCATTAGTTTACATATAAAATTAATGTATGATATAGACTTTGATGTTAAAATGTTGCCTTAAATGATATGATGAAAAAATGAATAATAGGCGATATATAAGAAATGAATCGTATAGTTGTAAATATGATATCATTAATTGAGCGAATTAATTTATAATAAAGCTATAAGATATACGTAGAAAATAGATATATCATTCTATAAAGACAATATTAAATAAATATAACGTTAAAAACAATTAATATCGATGAAGGTGAATAAATGGTTACATTATTACTAGTTGCAGTAACAATGATTGTCAGTTTGACGATAACACCAATTGTTATTGCAATATCGAAAAGATTAAATTTAGTTGATAAACCAAATTTTAGAAAAGTACACACTAAACCTATTTCAGTTATGGGTGGTACAGTGATTCTCTTTTCATTTTTAATAGGTATTTGGATTGGTCATCCTATTGAAACAGAAATCAAACCACTTATTATTGGTGCGATTATTATGTACGTACTTGGGCTTGTAGATGATATCTACGATTTGAAACCGTATATAAAATTGGCTGGTCAAATTGCCGCTGCCTTAGTAGTTGCTTTTTATGGTGTGACTATTGATTTTATTTCGTTGCCAATGGGTACAACGATTCATTTTGGATTTCTTAGTATTCCAATTACTGTGATTTGGATTGTTGCTATTACAAATGCAATTAACTTAATTGATGGACTCGATGGTTTGGCGTCGGGTGTTTCTGCAATCGGACTCATCACAATAGGATTCATTGCAATTTTACAAGCTAATATTTTCATAACGATGATTTGTTGTGTTTTATTAGGCTCTTTAATTGGGTTTTTATTTTACAATTTCCATCCTGCCAAAATATTTTTAGGTGATAGTGGGGCTTTAATGATTGGATTTATCATCGGATTCCTTTCTTTACTCGGATTCAAAAATATTACAATTATTGCATTGTTCTTCCCAATTGTAATCCTAGCAGTTCCATTCATTGATACTTTGTTCGCAATGATTCGACGTGTGAAAAAAGGACAACATATAATGCAAGCTGATAAATCGCATTTGCATCATAAACTATTAGCTTTAGGCTACACACATAGACAAACAGTATTATTAATCTATTCAATCTCTATTTTATTTAGTCTTTCGAGCATTATCTTGTATGTATCGCCACCATTAGGTGTTGTATTAATGTTTGTATTAATCATATTTAGCATTGAATTAATTGTTGAATTTACAGGATTAATAGATAACAACTACCGACCAATATTAAATTTAATTAGTCGTAAGTCATCTCATAAAGAGGAATAGGGAATGAAAGCATAGATGTATGGGATAATTTGTATTATATGGCTTTATTCTTTACAATTTTTTATGTATTAAATTTCAAATATAAAAAAGCACTGCCATAAACGTGTACTTCAATTGTCGTTTAATAATACGCAATTGATATTTACCGTTTTATGATAGTGCTTTTTATTTTTATTCAGTTGGTATATCGAAAGGCAACTGCTTTGGAGTTTCTTCAGTTAAATCGAAATTTCCAGCAGTCATTTGATTTAAAAAGTTAATAAACGCTTCATAGTCACTTTTAACGACATCGATATAGTAGCTTACCTTATCAGTGTAAGTTTGGTTTCTTAACATAAAATGAGTTGAAGCTAATTCATACTCAAATTTACCAGTTTGATCATAATTCAGTGTTACTATACATGGTACTGCTTCTCGTAGTTCGACACGTCCGACATCATAAATGACGTCTCTAACAGCACCGCTATAGGCGCGAATTAAACCGCCACCACCTAATTTAATACCACCAAAATATCTTGTTACTACGACACACGCATTATGAACATCGAGCTTTTTTAATATGTCTAACATTGGAACACCGGCAGTTCCTGTCGGTTCACCATCATCATTCGCTTTTTGAATATTCATTTCAGGTCCAATAGTATATGCAGAACAATTATGAGTGGCATCTTTATGTTCTTTTTTTATTGCAGCAATAAATGCTTTAGCTTCATCTTCATTTTGAACAGGTTTGATATGAGCAATGAATCTTGATTTACTAATCACATTTTCAATAATGTGTTCTTTTTTAACAGTAATGATATTTTGTGTCATAATAACTCCTTAATTCATAAGCTTAAGATTATTTAATCTTCATTATACACTGAAAATGATATGACTATAAATCGTTTGATTGCCATTTTCTTTTTAACTGAAATATTGTATCATTGCTATGAGTATATTTTAGGAGGCCGACTATGAAAATTGCTGTGATGACCGATTCTACAAGTTATCTGTCGCAGGACTTAATCGATAAATATAATATTCAAATAGCGCCATTAAGTGTGACTTTTGATGATGGGAAGAACTTTACAGAAAGTAATGAAATAGCAATTGAAGAATTTTATAATAAAATGGCATCGTCTCAAACGATTCCAACAACAAGCCAACCAGCAATTGGCGAATGGATTACTAAATATGAAATGTTAAGAGATCAAGGATACACAGATATCATTGTCATTTGCTTATCAAGTGGAATTAGTGGAAGTTATCAATCTAGTTATCAAGCAGGGGAAATGGTTGAAGGTGTTAATGTACATGCATTTGATAGTAAGCTTGCAGCAATGATTGAAGGATGTTATGTATTACGTGCTATTGAAATGGTTGAAGAAGGATACGAACCACAGCAAATTATTGATGATTTAACTAATATGCGTGAACACACAGGTGCATATTTAATTGTTGATGACTTAAAGAATTTACAAAAAAGTGGTCGAATTACTGGTGCTCAAGCATGGGTTGGAACATTATTGAAAATGAAGCCAGTTCTAAAGTTTGAAGATGGTAAGATTATACCAGAAGAAAAAGTTCGTACTAAAAAGCGTGCCATTCAAACATTAGAAAAGAAAGTATTAGAAATTGTAAAAGACTTTGAAGAAGTAACTTTATTTGTCATAAATGGAGATCATTTAGAAGATGGTCAAGCGTTATACAAAAAATTACAAGAAGATTGTCCTTCAGCTTATCAAGTAGCATACTCTGAGTTTGGTCCAGTTGTTGCAGCACATTTAGGTTCTGGTGGATTAGGTTTAGGCTATGTTGGCAAAAAAATAAGATTAACATAATTATAAAATTTTAATAAAAGAGTCTATATTGTAATTGGAAATTATCTCTCGTATACATGGCTTTAAATGTTCATCATTTGAAAGTCAAAATACTAAAGATATAAGAAAATCATTATAATATTAGGCTCTTTTTTTACGTTGAAATGAGGTTTTAAGCATTAAACATTACGGGAAATTAATTCATCCTCATACTTCACTTACAAATGAAAAAATTAAAAAAGAAGTAACAGGTGTCATCAAACAAAAGTCAAACTATTATTGTGTTCAATGTGAAAGTACAAATCCAAAGCATTTTTATCAGTATGATTCCTCAGTACATTCCAAGAAAATTGTATATTGCAGAAATTGTATATCACTGGGTCGAATGGATAATGTAACAAGATATAAAATAACAGAGAGTTCGCAAAGTTCATCACAAGCATATTATCATCTCTCATTTGAATTGTCGGAACAACAGTCTTATGCCTCAGAACACATTGTTCGAGCCATTAGAATGAGACAAACGATTTTGTTATATGCAGTAACAGGTGCAGGTAAGACAGAAATGATGTTTCAAGGCATTCAATATGCAAGACGACAGGGAGATAATATAGCTATTGTGTCACCACGTGTAGATGTTGTTGTAGAAATTAGTAAACGTATTAAAGACGCATTTCTTAATGAAGATATAGACATACTACACCAGCAATCAAGTCAACAATTTGAAGGGCATTTTGTTGTATGCACAGTGCATCAACTTTACCGATTCAAACAGCACTTTGATACTATTTTTATTGATGAAGTCGATGCCTTTCCTTTATCAATGGATAAAAGTTTACAACAAGCATTAAAGTCATCTACTAAAGTTGAACATGCAACGATTTATATGACAGCAACACCACCGAAACAACTTCTGTCAGAGATTCCCCACGAAAATATAATTAAATTGCCAGCTCGCTTTCATAAAAAATCACTTCCAATTCCTAAATATCGCTATTTCAAACTTAATAATAATAAGATTCAGAA
This sequence comes from Staphylococcus sp. HMSC062H10, assembly GCF_001836945.1. Classification (NCBI taxonomy): domain Bacteria; kingdom Bacillati; phylum Bacillota; class Bacilli; order Caryophanales; family Staphylococcaceae; genus Staphylococcus; species Staphylococcus sp. HMSC062H10. The sequence goes on along the minus strand of NZ_KV830952.1, from coordinate 96,816 downwards.
AATGTTATATCGAATTTTACAAGATCAAATTAGTAATCAACGTTATACACTGGTGTTTTTTAACAATATAGAAACAATGATTAAAACGTTTTCGGTTTATAAGCAGAAAATTACTAAATTAACATATGTCCATAGCGAGGATGTTTTTCGCTTTGAAAAAGTTGAACAATTAAGGAATGGACATTTCGATGTCATTTTTACTACGACAATATTAGAACGTGGATTTACAATGGCAAATTTAGATGTTGTTGTTATCGATGCACATCAATATACTCAAGAGGCTTTAATACAAATTGCTGGACGTGTTGGACGAAAATTAGAATGTCCCACTGGAAAAGTATTGTTTTTTCATGAAGGAGTAAGTATGAATATGATTCTAGCTAAAAAAGAGATTCAAAATATGAACAAATTAGCATTAAAAAGAGGTTGGATTGATGAATAATTGTTTGAGTTGTGGTGCTAAGTTATATGAAAATATAACCATTTATAATTTGTTCAAGAAACCTAATAGATTATGTGACAGATGCAAAGAGAATTGGGACAATATTAAACTTGATATTAAAGCAAGGCGATGTTCAAGGTGCTTAAAACACTTAAATCAAAATGAAGCGTATTGTTTAGACTGCAAGTTTCTATCGGCACACTTTAATTTAATGGAACAATTATATTGTCAATTTCAATATGACGGTTTAATGAAAGAGATGATACATCAGTATAAATTTTTGAAAGACTATTATTTATGTGAATTATTGGCACATTTGATTGAAATACCACAAACAACTTATGACTATATTGTGCCAATTCCTTCTTCGCCGCCACATGATTTATCTAGAACATTTAACCCGGTAGAAGCAGTACTAAAAGCTAAAGGGATTCGCTTTGATAAGATTTTAAAGATGTCAAATAGACCAAAACAGTCTCATTTAACTAAGAAAGAGCGTCTGGCAGATGAAAATCCATTTATTATTGATACGGAATTAGATTTAAACGACAAGGAAATATTACTCGTTGACGATATTTATACAACTGGATTAACAATTCATCGTGCAGGGTGTAAATTATATGCTAAAAATATCAGAAAATTCAAAGTGTTTGCGTTTGCACGATAGCGTAAAAATGTTAAAATATAATAAAGAGTTACCAATAAAGAGGTTTAAGGAGAGATTACTATGATTAGATTTGAAATTCATGGAGATAACCTCACTATCACAGATGCTATTCGCAACTATATTGAGGAAAAAATTGGTAAGTTGGAACGTTATTTTAATGACGTACCAAATGCAGTGGCGCATGTTAAAGTTAAAACTTATTCAAATTCAGCTACTAAAATTGAAGTAACAATTCCATTAAAAAATGTTACGTTAAGAGCTGAAGAGCGAAACGATGATTTATACGCAGGTATTGATTTAATTAATAATAAACTTGAAAGACAAGTTCGAAAATATAAAACACGTATTAATCGTAAGAGCCGTGATCGAGGCGATCAAGAAGTGTTTGTTGCCGAATTACAAGAAATGCAAGAAACACAAGTTGATAATGACGCTTACGATGATAACGAGATAGAAATTATTCGTTCAAAAGAATTCAGCTTAAAACCAATGGATTCAGAAGAAGCGGTATTACAAATGAATCTATTAGGTCATGACTTCTTTGTATTCACAGACAGAGAAACTGATGGAACAAGTATCGTTTACCGCCGTAAAGACGGTAAATATGGCTTGATTCAAACTAGTGAACAATAAATTAAGTTTAAAGCACTTGTGTTTTTGCACAAGTGCTTTTTTTATACTCCAAAAGCAATTTCTAACTATTTCATAGTTCTATAATGTAATTTGTTGAATGAAACATAGTGACTATGCTAATGTTAATGGATGTATATATTTGAATGTTAAGTTAATAATAGTATGTTAGTCTATTGTATAGTCCGAGTCGAAAATCGTAAAATATTTATAATATAATTTATTAGAAAGTATAATTGCGTATTGAGAATATATTTATAAATGATAAACTTGTTGACAACAGAATGTGAATGAAGTATGTCATAAATATATTTATATTGATTCTACAAATGAGTAAATAAGTATAATTTTCTAACTATAAATGATAAGATATATTGTTGTAGGCCAAACAGTTTTTTAGCTAAAGGAGCGAACGAAATGGGATTTTTATCAAAAATTCTTGATGGCAATAATAAAGAAATTAAACAGTTAGGTAAACTTGCTGATAAAGTAATCGCTTTAGAAGAAAAAACGGCAATTTTAACTGATGAAGAAATTCGTAATAAAACGAAACAATTCCAAACAGAATTAGCTGACATTGATAATGTCAAAAAGCAAAATGATTATTTAGATAAAATTTTACCAGAAGCATATGCACTTGTTAGAGAAGGCTCTAAACGTGTATTCAATATGACACCATATAAAGTTCAAATTATGGGTGGTATTGCAATTCATAAAGGTGATATCGCTGAGATGAGAACAGGTGAAGGTAAAACGTTAACAGCGACAATGCCAACATACTTAAATGCATTAGCTGGTAGAGGTGTTCACGTTATTACAGTCAATGAATACTTATCAAGTGTTCAAAGTGAAGAAATGGCTGAGTTATATAACTTCTTAGGTTTGACTGTCGGATTAAACTTAAACAGTAAGACGACTGAAGAAAAACGTGAAGCATATGCGCAAGACATTACTTACAGTACTAACAATGAGTTAGGTTTTGACTATTTAAGAGATAACATGGTGAATTATTCTGAAGATAGAGTAATGCGTCCATTACATTTTGCAATCATTGATGAGGTTGACTCAATTTTAATCGACGAGGCACGTACGCCATTAATTATTTCTGGTGAAGCTGAAAAGTCAACGTCACTTTATACACAAGCAAATGTTTTTGCGAAAATGTTAAAACAGGACGAAGATTATAAATATGATGAAAAAACAAAAGCAGTACATTTAACAGAACAAGGTGCGGATAAAGCTGAACGTATGTTCAAAGTTGAAAACTTATATGATGTACAAAATGTTGATGTTATTAGTCATATCAACACAGCTTTACGTGCGCACGTTACATTACAACGTGACGTAGACTATATGGTTGTTGATGGCGAAGTATTAATTGTCGATCAATTTACAGGACGTACAATGCCAGGACGTCGTTTCTCGGAAGGTTTACACCAAGCTATTGAAGCGAAGGAAGGCGTTCAAATTCAAAATGAATCTAAAACTATGGCGTCTATTACATTCCAAAACTATTTCAGAATGTACAATAAACTTGCGGGTATGACAGGTACAGCTAAAACTGAAGAAGAAGAATTTAGAAATATTTATAACATGACAGTAACTCAAATTCCGACAAATAAACCTGTGCAACGTAACGATAAGTCTGATTTAATTTACATTAGCCAAAAAGGTAAATTTGATGCAGTAGTAGAAGATGTTGTTGAAAAACACAAGGCAGGGCAACCAGTGCTATTAGGTACTGTTGCAGTTGAGACTTCTGAATATATTTCAAATTTACTTAAAAAACGTGGTATCCGTCATGATGTGTTAAACGCGAAAAATCATGAACGTGAAGCTGAAATTGTTGCAGGCGCTGGACAAAAAGGTGCCGTTACTATTGCCACTAACATGGCTGGTCGTGGTACAGATATTAAATTAGGTGAAGGCGTAGAGGAATTAGGCGGTTTAGCGGTAATAGGTACAGAACGACATGAATCTCGTCGAATTGATGACCAGTTACGTGGTCGTTCTGGACGTCAAGGTGATAAAGGGGATAGTCGCTTCTATTTATCATTACAAGATGAATTAATGATTCGTTTTGGTTCTGAACGTTTACAGAAAATGATGAGCCGACTAGGTTTAGATGACTCTACACCAATTGAATCAAAAATGGTATCAAGAGCTGTAGAATCAGCACAAAAACGTGTAGAAGGTAATAACTTCGACGCGCGTAAACGTATCTTAGAATACGATGAAGTATTACGTAAACAACGTGAAATTATCTATAACGAAAGAAATAGTATTATTGATGAAGAAGACAGCTCTCAAGTTGTAGATGCAATGCTACGTTCAACGTTACAACGTAGTATCAATTACTATATTAATACGGCAGATGACGAGCCTGAATATCAACCATTCATCGACTACATTAATGACATTTTCTTACAAGAAGGTGACATTACAGAGGATGATATCAAAGGTAAAGATGCTGAAGATATTTTCGAAGTCGTTTGGGCTAAGATTGAAGTAGCATATCAAAGTCAAAAAGATATCTTAGAAGAACAAATGAATGAGTTTGAGCGTATGATTTTACTTCGTTCTATTGATAGCCATTGGACTGATCATATCGACACAATGGATCAATTACGTCAAGGTATTCACTTACGTTCTTATGCACAGCAAAATCCATTACGTGACTATCAAAATGAAGGTCATGAATTATTTGATATCATGATGCAAAATATTGAAGAAGATACTTGTAAATTCATTTTAAAATCTGTAGTACAAGTTGAAGATAATATTGAACGTGAAAAAACAACAGAGTTTGGTGAAGCGAAGCACGTTTCAGCTGAAGATGGTAAAGAAAAAGTGAAACCGAAACCAATCGTTAAAGGTGATCAAGTTGGTCGTAACGATGATTGTCCATGTGGTAGTGGTAAAAAATTCAAAAATTGCCATGGAAAATAAATGATATATAATAACTCCTTCCAATTAAACACCTATAGTTTGTGTTATGGGAGGAGTCTTTTTATTTTACAAGCGTTAAATACTTTTAAAAAATGTGAAGAAGTTGTTCAACGTTGTTGTGTACTTGGTTTTTAAAAAAGATTTAGGCATATGTCAATGATAAATGTACTGATTTTTAACAATAAAAGCATAAGCTGATTGTCAGTGTGCTTATATTTCTTAACATTGTTATTTAACAAAATTATGTTAAAATTTAGCATTATAAAAGATACAAATCAATGACTTGAATTGAAATATAAATAGGAGCGAAGGCTATGGAATTATCAGAAATCAAACGAAATATAGATAAGTATAATCAAGATTTAACACAAATTAGGGGGTCTCTTTGACTTAGAGAACAAAGAAACTAATATTCAAGAATATGAAGAAATGATGGCAGAACCTAATTTTTGGGATAACCAAACAAAAGCGCAAGATATTATAGATAAAAATAATGCGTTAAAAGCAATAGTTAATGGTTATAAAACACTACAAGCAGAAGTAGATGACATGGATGCTACTTGGGATTTATTACAAGAAGAATTTGATGAAGAAATGAAAGAAGACTTAGAGCAAGAGGTCATTAATTTTAAGGCTAAAGTGGATGAATACGAATTGCAATTATTATTAGATGGACCTCACGATGCCAATAACGCAATTCTAGAGTTACATCCTGGTGCAGGTGGCACGGAATCTCAAGATTGGGCTAATATGCTATTTAGAATGTATCAACGTTATTGTGAAAAAAAAGGTTTTAAAGTTGAAACTGTTGATTATTTACCTGGAGATGAAGCGGGGATTAAAAGTGTAACATTGCTCATCAAAGGGCATAATGCTTATGGTTATTTAAAAGCTGAAAAAGGTGTACACCGACTAGTACGAATTTCTCCATTTGATTCATCAGGACGTCGCCATACATCATTTGCATCATGCGACGTGATTCCAGATTTTAATAATGATGAAATAGAGATTGAAATCAATCCGGATGATATTACAGTTGATACATTCAGAGCTTCTGGTGCAGGTGGTCAGCATATTAACAAAACTGAATCGGCAATACGAATTACCCACCACCCCTCAGGTATAGTTGTTAATAACCAAAATGAACGTTCTCAAATTAAAAACCGTGAAGCAGCTATGAAAATGTTAAAGTCTAAATTATATCAATTAAAATTGGAAGAGCAGGCACGTGAAATGGCTGAAATTCGTGGCGAACAAAAAGAAATCGGATGGGGAAGCCAAATTAGATCATATGTTTTCCATCCATACTCAATGGTGAAAGATCATCGTACGAACGAAGAAACAGGTAAGGTTGATGCAGTGATGGATGGAGACATTGGACCATTTATCGAATCATATTTAAGACAGACAATGTCGCACGATTAATATATATTTTAAAACCGAGGTTCTAAAAGGGCATCGGTTTTGGTTTTTTTAAAGGTAGCTAAATAAATTGTAAATTAGATTTTGGAATATGATTTGTTTATGAATATTTAAGTACAATTCGGTAGTTTTTGACGAAATATTATCCTTTATAAAAGTTTCGTTTGTTAAACAAATCTATGTACTGTGCATTAAGTAATATTACCTTCAACGAATTTCAATGTATTGAATTAAATGTTGAAAACGTTGTCAATCATTTGCAGTGAATACATTTTACACCGAGTAGCTAGTTTTCAGTATTTTTATATTGTTAACCATTTGATTACATCGTTATAACAATAGCTTTTGATAAAATGTATTGTGCTATAGTATTTGCATACTTAAAATACTAACAGCAAAGGAATGACAGCAAGATGAAAAAATCTCTTACAGTGACGGTTTCGTCAGTGTTAGCTTTTTTAGCTTTAAATAATGCAGCACATGCACAACAACAAGGCACACAAGTAAAAACACCTGTTCAACATAATTATGTATCAAATGTTCAAGCACAAAAACAATCACCGACAACTTATACAGTAGTTGCTGGCGATTCATTATATAAGATTGCTTTAGAGCATCACTTAACGTTGAATCAATTATATTCATACAATCCTGGTGTAACACCTTTAATTTTTCCTGGTGACGTGATTTCACTTGTGCCTCAAAATAAAGTGAAACAAACTAAAACAGTTAAATCACCAGTAAGAAAAGCAAGCCAAGCTAAAAGGGTAGTACAACAACCTGTACAACAAGCGTCTAAAAAAGTAGTAGTTAAGCAAGCACCTAAGCAAGCAGTAGCTAAGACAGTTAATGTAGCATATAAACCTGCTCAAGTACAAAAATCAGTACCAACTGTACCTGTTGCACATAACTACAATAAATCAGTAGCTAACAGAGGAAACTTATATGCTTATGGAAACTGCACATATTACGCTTTCGATCGTCGTGCACAATTAGGTAGAAGTATAGGAAGTTTATGGGGCAATGCAAATAACTGGAATTACGCAGCAAAAGTTGCAGGATTTAAAGTAGATAAAACACCAGAAGTTGGCGCTATTTTCCAAACAGCTGCTGGTCCATATGGACATGTTGGTGTTGTTGAATCTGTAAACCCTAATGGAACAATTACTGTTTCGGAAATGAACTATGCTGGATTTAATGTTAAATCTTCAAGAACAATTTTAAATCCAGGAAAATATAATTACATCCACTAAGTAATATATCAAGACTAGACTATCCTCTTAGCCTGTTTAAGTAACAGGTTGAGAGGATTTTTTGGTATCATTTAATCAGAGTTATATAAAGAAGATATTTAAATGATATTTAATTGAATGATATGTAAAAAGAAAGTATAATTTATGATTAATTAATGGAGGAGGTAATTGAAATGGGTGTACATCAATATTTTAAAAGATTATCAGATATGGAAAGACTTATAAGATTACCTGGAAAATTTAAATATTTTGAACACAATGTTGCAGCACACTCCTTTAAAGTAACTAAAATTGCTCAATATTTAGCAACAGTTGAAGAATATCATGGACGAAAGATTAATTGGAAAAGCTTATATGAAAAAGCATTAAATCATGATTTCGCTGAAGTGTTTACTGGTGATATAAAAACACCTGTTAAATATGCGAGTAGTGAATTAAAAAAATTATTTTCGCAAGTTGAAGAAGAAATGGTAGAGACCTTTATTGAAGAAGAAATTCCATTACAATATAGAGATGTTTATAAGCAACGACTGCAAGAAGGTAAAGATGATTCATTAGAAGGTCAAATACTTTCAGTTGCTGATAAAATTGATTTGCTTTATGAAACATTTGGAGAAATACAAAAACGTAATCCCGAAGAATTATTTTTCGAAATTTATGAAATGAGTCTAGAAACAATTATTCAATTTGACCATTTAGCATCTGTACAAGATTTTATTAATAATATCATTCCAGAAATGTTGACTGAAAACTTTATACCTAGAACAGAATTAAGAGAAACAACCATGAACATTTTAAATAAAAGAAAAGAGGAAAATGGATGATATGGTATTTTAGCGCAGCATTCTTTCCATGTGTCTTGGTAGTATTGTTTAGTGTAATAACAAGAAGTAAATGGGTCGGTACTATTCTGACATTAATTTTAATTGGTGCCTCAATCTATAAAGAGTATTTCCATAACGAGTGGATAATTTTTATTGATGTAGTGTCATTATTAGCTGGTTATTTAATTATAGATCAACTCGAATTTCATAAACATCAAGATGAAGATCGCTAAGTTTAACTTTAAAATAATGTTTCAAACAAATTTGTTGAAACAAAATGATGATTAATATAATGTGTATTTACATACTAAAAATAACAAGATAAACGATTTGATTTAAGGCAAGCATAGTTAGCACAACTATGTTTGTTTTTCTTTGTTCGACATTTTTACGAACAAACGTTTGCTTTTTGTGTGACTACTTTGCTAAAATATGTAATGAGAAATCGAAGAGTTGAGCGGAAATATAAATAATACGTTGAAAGAGGAGGCATATGTGACTATGGTTGAACATTATCCTTTTAAAATACATTCTGATTTTGAGCCTCAAGGTGACCAACCGCAAGCAATTAAGGAAATCGTGGAAGGTATTAAAGCGGGGAAAAGACATCAAACTTTATTAGGTGCAACTGGCACAGGGAAAACATTTACGATGAGTAATGTTATTAAAGAAGTTGGGAAACCAACGTTAATTATCGCGCATAACAAAACATTAGCAGGACAATTATATAGTGAGTTTAAAGAATTTTTTCCTGAAAACAGGGTGGAATACTTTGTAAGTTACTATGATTATTATCAACCTGAGGCATACGTACCGTCTACTGACACTTTTATTGAAAAAGATGCCTCAATCAATGATGAAATTGATCAACTACGACATTCTGCTACAAGTGCATTATTTGAACGCGATGATGTAATTATTATTGCTAGTGTAAGTTGTATATATGGTTTAGGTAATCCAGAAGAATATAAAGATTTAGTAGTAAGTGTTCGAGTTGGTATGGAAATGGATAGAAGTGAATTACTTAGAAAACTTGTAGATGTGCAATATACACGAAATGACATCGATTTCCAACGAGGAACGTTTCGAGTGCGTGGAGACGTCGTTGAAATATTCCCAGCCTCTAAGGAAGAACTATGTATACGAGTTGAGTTTTTTGGTGACGAAATCGATCGTATCCGAGAAGTTAATTATTTAACAGGTGAAGTGTTGAAAGAAAGGGAACATTTTGCAATCTTCCCTGCATCTCACTTCGTCACACGTGAAGAAAAGATGAAAGTTGCGATTGAACGTATTGAAAAAGAATTGGAAGAACGATTGAAAGAATTACGAGATGAGAATAAATTACTAGAAGCGCAAAGGTTAGAACAGCGTACCAATTATGATTTAGAAATGATGCGAGAGATGGGATTCTGTTCAGGAATTGAAAACTATTCCGTACATTTAACTTTGCGACCACTGGGTTCGACACCATATACTTTATTGGATTACTTTGGCGATGATTGGTTAGTAATGATTGATGAATCACATGTGACATTACCGCAAGTTCGAGGCATGTATAATGGAGACAGAGCGCGTAAACAAGTTTTGGTGGATCATGGATTTAGATTACCGAGTGCGTTAGATAACCGCCCACTTAAATTTGAAGAATTTGAAGAAAAGACAAAACAACTTGTTTATGTATCTGCAACGCCTGGTCCATACGAAATTGAACATACGGATAAGATGGTTGAACAAATTATTCGTCCTACTGGTTTACTGGATCCTAAGATTGAGGTTAGACCTACTGAAAATCAAATTGATGATTTATTAAGTGAAATTCAAACAAGGGTTGAGCGTAATGAACGCGTACTTGTTACAACGCTCACTAAAAAGATGAGTGAAGATTTAACCACATACATGAAAGAAGCAGGCATTAAAGTTAATTATCTGCATTCAGAAATCAAGACATTAGAACGAATTGAAATTATAAGAGATTTACGTATGGGTACGTATGATGTCATTGTAGGGATTAATTTATTAAGAGAGGGTATTGATATTCCAGAAGTGTCTTTAGTTGTGATATTAGATGCAGATAAAGAAGGATTTTTACGTTCAAATCGTTCATTAATACAAACAATAGGTAGAGCCGCACGTAATGATCGAGGCGAAGTGATTATGTATGCTGATAAAATGACTGATTCAATGAAGTATGCTATTGACGAAACGCAACGTCGTCGAGAAATTCAAATGAAACACAATGAAAAACACGGTATTACACCTAAAACAATTAATAAAAAAATACATGATTTAATTAGTGCTACTGTTGAAAATGACGAAAATAATGACAAAGCACAAACTGTGATACCTAAGAAGATGACGAAAAAAGAACGTCAAAAGACAATCGACAATATAGAAAAAGAAATGAAACAAGCAGCGAAAGATTTAGATTTCGAGAAAGCTACAGAATTAAGAGATATGTTATTTGAATTAAAAGCAGAAGGGTGACAAGTAAATGAAAGAACCATCCATAGTAGTTAAAGGTGTACGTGCGCATAACTTGAAAAATATTGATATTGAATTACCGAAAAATAAACTAATTGTAATGACTGGATTATCAGGTTCTGGTAAATCTTCTTTAGCATTTGATACGATTTATGCTGAAGGACAACGTCGTTATGTTGAATCATTAAGTGCTTATGCACGTCAATTTTTAGGACAAATGGACAAACCAGATGTTGATACAATTGAAGGTTTATCTCCGGCAATATCTATCGATCAAAAAACAACTAGTAAAAATCCAAGATCGACAGTTGCAACGGTAACAGAAATATATGATTATATTCGTTTGCTTTATGCACGTGTCGGTAAACCATATTGTCCAAATCATCATATCGAAATTGAATCGCAAACAGTACAACAAATGGTTGACCGTATTATGGAGTTAGAGACACGGACAAAGATTCAATTATTAGCACCTGTCATCTCTCATCGAAAAGGTAGTCATGAAAAATTAATCGAAGATATTGGTAAAAAGGGTTATGTGCGTTTACGTATTGATGGAGAAATTGTTGATGTAAATGAAGTGCCTGAATTAGATAAAAATAAAAATCATACAATCGAAGTAGTAGTTGATCGTTTAGTGGTGAAAGAAGGTATTGAGACACGTCTTGCAGACTCTATCGAAACCGCGTTAGAGCTTTCAGAAGGACAATTAACAGTCGATGTCATTGACGGGGAAGACCTTAAGTTTTCAGAAAGCCATGCTTGTCCTATATGTGGATTTTCAATCGGAGAGTTAGAACCAAGAATGTTTAGCTTTAACAGTCCTTTTGGTGCTTGCCCAACATGTGATGGCTTAGGTCAAAAGTTAACAGTCGATGTAGACTTGGTTGTTCCCGACAAAGATAAGACGCTAAACGAAGGTGCAATAGAACCTTGGATACCGACGAGTTCTGATTTTTATCCAACATTGTTAAAACGTGTTTGTGAAGTTTATAAAATCAATATGGATAAACCTTTTAAAAAGTTAACAGAACGTCAACGTGATATTTTATTGTATGGTTCGGGCGACAAAGAAATTGAATTTACATTTACACAACGTCAAGGTGGTACTAGAAAACGAACAATGGTTTTCGAGGGTGTAGTTCCTAATATAAGTAGACGATTCCATGAATCTCCTTCAGAATATACACGTGAAATGATGAGTAAATATATGACCGAACTACCTTGTGAAACTTGTCATGGACAACGATTGAGTCGTGAAGCGTTATCTGTTTATGTAGGTGGTTTAAATATTGGTGAAGTAGTCGAATACTCAATTAGTCAAGCGCTGAACTATTATAAAAACATTAATTTGTCAGAACAAGATCAAGCAATTGCAAATCAAATATTGAAAGAAATTATTTCCCGACTCACTTTTTTAAATAATGTGGGACTTGAATATTTAACGCTAAACAGAGCTTCAGGTACACTTTCAGGTGGTGAAGCACAACGTATTCGATTGGCAACGCAAATTGGGTCACGTTTGACTGGTGTCTTATATGTATTAGATGAGCCATCAATTGGACTGCATCAAAGAGATAATGATCGATTAATTAATACACTTAAAGAAATGAGAGATTTAGGAAATACTTTAATTGTAGTTGAACACGATGATGATACAATGCGTGCGGCTGATTACTTAGTGGACATAGGGCCTGGTGCTGGTGAGCATGGAGGACAGATTGTGTCTAGTGGTACACCTCAAAAGGTAATGAAAGATAAAAAATCTTTAACAGGACAATACTTGAGTGGTAAGAAACGTATTGAAGTACCTGAATATCGCAGACCGGCTTCAGATCGTAAAATTTCTATACGTGGAGCTAGAAGTAACAACCTTAAAGGCGTTGATGTGGACATACCACTTTCAATCATGACGGTCGTTACAGGTGTATCAGGTTCTGGTAAAAGTTCATTAGTAAATGAAGTATTATACAAATCATTAGCTCAAAAAATCAATAAATCTAAAGTAAAGCCAGGATTGTACGATAAGATTGAAGGTATTGATCAACTTGATAAAATTATTGATATTGATCAATCACCGATAGGTAGAACGCCACGCTCTAATCCAGCAACGTATACTGGTGTGTTTGATGATATACGTGATGTGTTTGCGCAAACAAATGAAGCTAAAATTCGAGGATATCAAAAAGGTCGTTTTAGTTTTAATGTAAAAGGTGGACGCTGTGAAGCTTGTAAAGGTGACGGTATTATTAAAATTGAAATGCATTTTTTACCTGATGTTTATGTACCTTGTGAAGTATGTGATGGTAAACGATACAATCGTGAGACGTTAGAAGTTACTTATAAAGGTAAAAACATTGCAGACATTTTGGAAATGACTGTTGAAGAAGCAACACAGTTTTTTGAAAATATTCCTAAGATTAAGCGCAAGCTACAAACACTAGTTGATGTTGGCCTTGGATACGTCACATTAGGTCAACAAGCTACAACGTTATCAGGTGGTGAGGCTCAACGTGTGAAACTTGCATCTGAACTTCATAAACGTTCAACTGGTAAATCTATTTATATCCTAGACGAACCGACAACAGGGTTACATGTTGACGATATTAGTAGATTATTAAAAGTATTAAACCGATTAGTTGAAAATGGTGATACTGTTGTAATTATTGAACATAACCTAGATGTTATCAAAACAGCAGACTATATTATCGACTTAGGTCCTGAAGGTGGTAGTGGCGGTGGTACTATTGTTGCGACTGGCACACCCGAAGATATTGCTCAGACAAAGTCATCATATACAGGAAAGTATTTAAAAGAAGTACTTGAACGAGATAAATAATATACCGAAAATTAATATCTGTCTAAGAAGTGAAGGGTGTGATTATGTCATCTTTCACTTCTTTTTGTATGATCTTAAGCAAATGCATAAAAATAAGATGAATAAAACAAACTGTGTTAATATTAGTTTTAAATAAACAAGCTGAAACGAATGATTACGTGTAAATGTTTAGATGAAATCAATAACTGTATTTCTAGCAATTTTAAAACTACAATGAAATAAAAGCTTCAAATATAGGGTTGACAGTGACTTATAACACAATAACAATAATGAACAATTAATATTTATTTTAGCTTTTCAATGTAGATTGGTGTTATATTTTTGATATGATAAGAAGAGATGTAAGAGTAGGGATAAATACAATTGAGGTGAACCCATGTTAACGACAGAAAAACTAGTTGAAACATTAAAGTTAGATTTAATCGCTGGTGAAGAAGGACTATCGAAGCCAATTAAAAATGCTGATATATCAAGACCGGGCTTAGAGATGGCAGGTTATTTTTCACATTATGCGTCAGATAGAATACAACTATTAGGAACAACGGAACTATCGTTTTACAATTTATTACCAGATAAGGATCGCGCAGGTCGTATGCGTAAACTATGCAGACCAGAAACGCCTGCAATTATTGTAACTCGTGGATTACAGCCACCAGAAGAATTAGTTGAAGCTGCAAAAGAATTAAATACGCCACTTATAGTTGCTAAAGATGCGACTACAAGTTTAATGAGTCGCTTAACAACGTTTTTAGAGCATGCACTTGCAAAGACGACATCTTTACATGGTGTTTTAGTAGATGTTTACGGTGTTGGTGTACTAATTACCGGTGATTCAGGAATAGGTAAAAGTGAGACTGCGTTGGAGTTAGTTAAACGTGGGCATAGATTAGTAGCAGATGATAATGTAGAAATACGTCAAATTAATAAAGATGAACTAATAGGAAAACCACCAAAGTTAATAGAACATCTATTAGAAATACGTGGACTAGGTATTATCAATGTTATGACTTTATTTGGCGCGGGTTCAATATTAACTGAAAAACGAATTAGATTAAATATTAATTTGGAAAACTGGAACAAGCAAAAGTTATATGACCGCGTAGGTCTTAATGAAGAGACGTTAAGTATTTTAGATACTGAAATCACTAAAAAAACAATACCTGTAAGACCTGGTAGAAATGTTGCGGTAATTATTGAGGTCGCTGCAATGAACTATCGATTAAATATCATGGGCATTAACACTGCCGAAGAATTTAGTGAAAGATTAAATGAAGAAATTATCAAGAACAGTCATAAGAGTGAGGAGTAGGTTGAATGGGTATTGTATTTAACTATATAGATCCTGTGGCATTTAACTTAGGACCACTGAGTGTACGATGGTATGGAATTATCATTGCTGTCGGAATACTACTTGGTTACTTTGTTGCACAACGTGCACTAGTTAAAGCAGGATTACATAAAGATACTTTAGTAGATATTATTTTTTATAGTGCACTATTTGGATTTATCGCGGCACGAATCTATTTTGTGATTTTCCAATGGCCATATTACGCGGAAAATCCAGGTGAAATTATTAAAATATGGCATGGTGGAATAGCAATACATGGTGGTTTAATAGGTGGCTTTATTGCTGGTGTTATTGTATGTAAAGTGAAAAATTTAAACCCATTTCAAATTGGTGATATCGTTGCGCCAAGTATAATTTTAGCGCAAGGAATTGGACGCTGGGGTAACTTTATGAATCACGAGGCACATGGTGGACCTGTGTCACGCGCTTTTTTAGAACAATTACATTTGCCTAATTTTATAATAGAAAATATGTATATTAACGGCCAATATTATCATCCAACATTTTTATATGAATCCATTTGGGATGTCGCTGGATTTATTATCTTAGTTAATATTCGTAAACATTTAAAATTAGGAGAAACATTCTTTTTATATTTAACTTGGTATTCATTTGGTCGATTCTTTATAGAAGGATTACGTACTGATAGCTTAATGCTCACAAGTAATATTAGAGTTGCACAATTAGTATCAATTCTTTTAATTTTAATAAGTATAAGTTTAATTATATATAGAAGGATTAAGTATAATCCACCGTTGTATAGCAAAGTTGGGGCGCTTCCATGGCCAACAAAAAAAGTGAAGTAGTGATATTTTGAGAAAATTTTTATCAAAAACACATCATCATACAAACCCTTTATGGCATGTATACCGTCTTGTTAAATTTTCGAAAGTTTTTAAGAATGTAATTATCATTGAATTTTCGAAATTTATTCCAAGTATGGTACTGAAAAGACATATATATAAACAACTTTTAAATATTAGTATCGGTAATCAATCGTCGATAGCTTATAAAGTAATGTTAGATATTTTTTATCCAGAACTGATTACGATTGGTAGTAACAGTGTTATTGGTTACAATGTAACAATTTTGACGCATGAAGCATTAGTTGATGAATTTCGTTATGGACCAGTGACGATAGGATCTAACACTTTGATTGGTGCAAATGCTACCATTTTACCCGGTATAACGATTGGTGACAATGTAAAAGTTGCAGCTGGTACGGTTGTTTCAAAAGATATACCGGATAATGGATTTGCATATGGCAACCCTATGTATATAAAAATGATTAGGAGGTGACAATTTTATGGCGCAAAAGAATAATAATGTAATTCCAATGACTTTTGATGATGCATTTTATCGTAAAATGGCTAATCAGAAGTTTAAACAAAGAGAATATAAACGAGCTGCTGAATACTTTGAAAAAGTGTTAGAATTGTCACCTGATGATCTGGAAATTCAAATTGATTATGCACAATGTCTAGTGCAACTTGGTATTGCTAAAAAAGCAGAACATTTATTTTATGACAATATTATTTATAATAGGCATCTAGAAGATAGCTTTTATGAATTGAGTCAGCTCAACATTGAAGTTAACGAACCAAACAAGGCATTCTTGTTTGGTATTAATTATGTTATTGTTAGCGACGACCAAGATTATAGAGATGAATTAGATCAAATGTTTGATGTGAAATATCAAAGTGAAGAACAAATTGAACTTGAAGCTCAATTGTTTGTAGTTCAAATACTATTCCAATATCTTTTTTCTCAAGGTCGATTAAAAGATGCAAAGAATTATGTCTTACATCAACCACAAGAAGTTCAAGATCATCGTGTCGTACGTAATTTACTGGCAATGTGTTATTTATATCTCGGCGAATATGATACGGCTAAAGCATTGTACGAAGCACTATTACAAGAGGATAGTACAGATATATATGCATTATGCCATTATACTTTGCTACTTTATAACACTAAGGAAAATGAACAATACCAAAAGTATTTAAAAATATTAAATAAAGTTGTACCTATGAATGACGATGAAAGTTTTAAATTAGGTATTGTTTTAAGTTATTTAAAGCAGTATCGTGCATCACAACAATTGTTGTACCCTTTATATAAAAAAGGGAAATTTTTATCAATTCAAATGTACAATGCTTTAGCATATAATTATTATTATTTAGGTGAAGAAGACGAAAGTCATTACTACTGGGATAAATTGAAGCAAATTTCTAAAGTGGAAATTGGACATGCTCCTTGGGTAATTGAAAATAGTAAAGAAGTTTTTGACCAACATATTTTGCCATTACTTCAAAGTGATGACAGTCATTATCGTTTATATGGTATTTTTTTATTGGATCAATTAAATGGCAAAGAAATTGTGATGACGGAAAGTATTTGGCAGGTTCTGGAAAATCTAAATAATTATGAGAAATTGTATTTAACGTATTTAGTTCAAGGTTTAACACTCAATAAATTAGACTTCATTCATCGCGGCTTGTTAACGCTTTACCATAATGAATTATTTGTAAGTGAAAATGATTTAATGGTTGCATGGATTAATCAAGGTGAACTCATAATTGCTGAAAAAGTAGATTTAACTGATGTTGAGCCATATATCGGTGCGTTTATTTATTTGTATTTTAAAAATCAACCTCGAAACGTTACAAAGAAGCAAATTACAACATGGTTAGGCATAACACAATATAAACTGAACAAAATGATTGAATTTCTCTTGAGCATATAGATTTATGAAAAGTTAGATTTATTATATAATGCGCATAATGATTAATAATGAGGAGGCGTTAATAAAATGACTGAAATAGATTTTGATATAGCAATTATCGGTGCAGGTCCAGCTGGTATGACTGCTGCAGTATACGCATCACGTGCTAATTTAAAAACAGTTATGATTGAAAGAGGTATTCCAGGCGGTCAAATGGCTAATACAGAAGAAGTAGAGAACTTCCCTGGTTTCGAAATGATTACAGGTCCAGATTTATCTACAAAAATGTTTGAACACGCTAAAAAGTTTGGTGCAGTTTATCAATATGGAGATATTAAATCTGTAGAAGATAAAGGCGAATATAAAGTGATTAACTTTGGTAACAAAGAATTAACAGCTAAAGCGGTCATTATTGCTACAGGTGCAGAATACAAGAAAATTGGTGTTCCGGGTGAACAAGAACTTGGTGGACGCGGTGTAAGTTATTGTGCAGTATGTGATGGTGCATTCTTTAAAAATAAACGCCTATTCGTTATCGGTGGTGGTGACTCAGCAGTAGAAGAGGGAACATTCTTAACTAAATTTGCTGACAAAGTAACAATCGTTCACCGTCGTGATGAGTTACGTGCACAACGTATTTTACAAGATAGAGCATTCAAAAATGATAAAATAGACTTTATTTGGAGCCATACTTTGAAATCAATTAATGAAAAAGACGGCAAAGTGGGTTCTGTGACATTAACGTCTACAAAAGATGGTTCAGAAGAAACACACGAGGCTGATGGTGTATTCATCTATATTGGTATGAAACCATTAACAGCACCATTTAAAGACTTAGGTATTACAAATGATGTTGGTTATATTGTGACAAAAGATGATATGACAACATCAGTACCAGGTATTTTTGCAGCAGGAGATGTTCGCGACAAAGGTTTACGTCAAATTGTCACTGCTACTGGCGATGGTAGTATTGCAGCGCAAAGTGCAGCGGAATATATTGAACATTTAAACGATCAAGCTTAATTCGAAGTCGAATTAAGATGTTGAGCTGTAAATTATTTGGATATTTATTTTAATAGTGTCATCACATTGTTAAAATAATGTCTTACTTTTAAATTAAAGCAAATTATATAGAAAACTAGAACTTAGTACGTATCATTTGTGCGTTTCAATGAGTTCTAGTTTTTTTATATGTTATATTAAACTTATAACTTTATGGGAGTGGGACAGAAATGATAAAGAGCCACTAATGATTTATTATGTAGTGGTTCTTACACATTAGCCACAGCTAATGTGTACTAAAAAAATAGGAATACATGAGTAAAACTCATGCATAAGAAATACTAATTTCTATAGAAAAAGTATTTCTTTATCGTTGTCCCACCCCAACTTGCACATTATCGTAAGCTGACTTTACGTCAGCTTCTGTGCTGGGGCCCCTGACTATAATTGAAAAAAGCTTGTTGCAAGCGCATTTTCATTCAGTCAAATACTAGCAATATAATATTATAGACTCTAGGACATTGATTTATGTCCCAATCTCCTTTTAAATGATGTAGATTTTTATAAATTTAATCTAGACATAGTTGAAAATAAATATAAAACATCGTTGCTTAATTTTGTCATAGAACATTTAAATTAACATCATGAAATTCGTTTTGGCGGTGAAAAAATAATGGATAATAATGAAAAAGAAAAAAGTAAAAGTGAACTATTAGTTGTCACAGGTTTATCTGGTGCAGGTAAATCTTTGGTTATTCAATGTTTAGAAGACATGGGATATTTTTGTGTAGATAATCTACCACCAGTGTTATTGCCTAAATTTGTAGAGTTGATGGAACAAGGAAATCCATCCTTAAGAAAAGTGGCAATTGCAATTGATTTAAGAGGTAAGGAACTATTTAATTCATTAGTTGCAGTAGTGGATAAAGTCAAAAGTGAAAGTGACGTCATCATTGATGTTATGTTTTTAGAAGCAAGTACTGAAAAATTAATTTCAAGATATAAGGAAACGCGTCGTGCACATCCTTTGATGGAACAAGGTAAAAGATCGTTAATCAATGCAATTAATGATGAGCGAGAGCATTTGTCCCAAATTAGAAGTATAGCTAATTTTGTTATAGATACTACAAAGTTATCACCTAAAGAATTAAAAGAACGCATTCGTCGATACTATGAAGATGAAGAGTTTGAAACTTTTACAATTAATGTCACAAGTTTCGGTTTTAAACATGGGATTCAGATGGATGCAGATTTAGTATTTGATGTGCGATTTTTACCAAATCCATATTATGTAGTAGATTTAAGACCTTTAACAGGATTAGATAAAGACGTTTATAATTATGTTATGAAATGGAAAGAGACAGAGATTTTCTTTGAAAAATTAACTGATTTGTTAGATTTTATGATACCCGGGTATAAAAAAGAAGGGAAATCTCAATTAGTAATTGCCATCGGTTGTACGGGTGGACAGCATAGATCTGTAGCATTAGCAGAACGACTAGGTAATTATCTAAATGAAGTATTTGAATATAATGTTTATGTGCATCATAGGGACGCACATATTGAAAGTGGCGAGAAAAAATGAGACAAATAAAAGTTGTACTTATCGGTGGTGGCACTGGCTTATCAGTCATGGCTAGGGGATTAAGAGAATTTCCAATTGATATTACAGCGATTGTAACAGTTGCTGATAATGGTGGGAGTACAGGGAAAATCAGAGATGAAATGGATATACCAGCACCAGGAGACATCAGAAATGTGATTGCAGCTTTAAGTGATTCTGAGTCAGTTTTAAGCCAACTTTTTCAGTATCGTTTTGAAGAAAATCAAATTAGCGGTCACTCGTTAGGTAATTTATTAATCGCAGGTATGACTAATATTACGAATGATTTCGGACATGCCATTAAAGCATTAAGTAAAATTTTAAATATTAAAGGTAGAGTCATTCCATCTACAAATACAAGTGTGCAATTAAATGCTGTTATGGAAGATGGAGAAATTGTTTTTGGAGAAACAAATATTCCTAAAAAACATAAAAAAATTGATCGTGTGTTTTTAGAACCTAACGATGTGCAACCAATGGAAGAAGCTATCGATGCTTTAAGGGAAGCAGATTTAATCGTTCTTGGACCAGGGTCATTATATACGAGCGTTATTTCTAACTTATGTGTCAATGGTATTTCAGATGCGTTAATTCATTCTGATGCGCCTAAGCTATATGTATCTAATGTGATGACGCAACCTGGGGAAACAGATGGTTATAGCGTGAAAGATCATATCGACGCGATTCATAGACAAGCTGGACAACCGTTTATTGATTATGTCATTTGTAGTACACAAACTTTCAATGCTCAAGTTTTGAAAAAATACGAAGAAAAACATTCTAAGCCAGTTGAAGTTAATAAGGCTGAACTTGAAAAAGAAAGCATAAATGTAAAAACATCTTCTAATTTAGTTGAAATTTCTGAAAATCATTTAGTAAGACATAATACTAAAGTGTTATCGACAATGATTTATGACATAGCTTTAGAATTAATTAGTACTATTCCTTTCGTACCAAGTGATAAACGTAAATAATATAGAACGTAATCATATTATGATATGATAATAGAGCTGTGTAAAAAAATGAAAATAGACAGTGGTTCTAAGGTGAATCATGTTTTAAACAAGAAAGGAATGACTGTACGATGAGCTTTGCATCAGAAATGAAAAATGAATTAACTAGAATAGACGTCGATGAAATGAATGCAAAAGCAGAGCTCAGTGCACTGATTCGAATGAATGGTGCACTTAGTCTTTCAAATCAACAATTTGTTATAAATGTTCAAACGGAAAATGCAACAACGGCAAGACGTATTTATTCGTTGATTAAACGTGTCTTTAATGTGGAAGTTGAAATATTAGTCCGTAAAAAAATGAAACTTAAAAAAAATAATATTTATATTTGTCGTACAAAGATGAAAGCGAAAGAAATTCTTGATGAATTAGGAATTTTAAAAGACGGCATTTTTACGCATGAAATTGATCATTCAATGATTCAAGATGACGAAATGAGACGCAGTTACTTGAGAGGAGCTTTTCTGGCAGGTGGTTCAGTGAATAACCCTGAAACATCTTCGTATCATTTGGAAATTTTTTCTCAAAATGAGAGTCATGCAGAAGGCTTAACGAAACTAATGAATAGTTATGAGTTGAATGCCAAACATTTAGAGCGAAAAAAAGGAAGTATTACGTATTTAAAAGAAGCGGAAAAGATTTCGGATTTTCTTAGTTTGATAGGTGGTTATCAAGCGTTATTAAAATTTGAAGACGTACGTATTGTAAGAGATATGCGTAATTCTGTTAACCGACTCGTTAATTGTGAAACGGCAAATCTAAATAAAACAGTTAGTGCTGCGATGAAACAAGTTGAGAGTATTAAATTGATTGATAAAGAAATTGGTATTGAAAATTTACCAGACAGGTTGAGAGAGATTGCTAGAATTCGAGTAGAACATCAAGAAATTTCGTTGAAAGAGCTTGGAGAAATGGTATCAACTGGTCCAATTTCAAAATCAGGTGTAAATCATCGATTAAGAAAACTTAATGATTTAGCCGATAAGATTAGAAATGGTGAACAAATAGAATTATAAGTAAGAAGGTGTTTTTGGTAGTGAATTATCAAAAATACCTTTTTTATGATTAAAAAGTGTTAAATGAATAATAGTCGACTAACTATTAAATTGAGCTGGAAAGTTTAATGAAGGAAATTCAATAACCAAGCGTTACCTAATTTTCTCATTAAATAGCATCATATATATATCAATTTGGTCATAAGAAAATATGAATGTGATAATTAATAGAGTCCTTGATCACAGACAAAAAAATCAGCATAAAAAAGAATCCCGACATTGCGGGATTCTCTGTATTGAAAAGTATTGTATTTTATTTAAATGCCTCCTTGAAGGGAATTGAACCCCTATCTTAAGAACCGGAATCTTACGTGTTATCCATTACACCACAAGGAGTAAATATGTTAATCAAATCACTGTACTATCAGAAGTAAAATAAGTACAATCTAAAATAGATATTATCAGTTTACAAAGGAAAGAGACAAGCGTCAAACAATGTAACTATTTAAAGTCAAAGTGTTTGACCAAATTTGACTTAATATGTAAAATAATGAGTAACAGTTATTACAAGGAGGAAATATAGATGAATTTAATTCCTACAGTTATTGAAACAACAAATCGCGGTGAACGTGCATACGATATATACTCACGTTTATTAAAAGACCGTATTATTATGTTAGGTTCACAAATTGATGACAACGTAGCAAATTCAATCGTATCACAGTTATTATTCTTACAAGCACAAGACTCAGAGAAAGATATTTATTTATACATTAATTCACCAGGTGGAAGTGTAACAGCTGGTTTTGCGATTTATGATACAATTCAACACATTAAACCTGATGTTCAAACAATTTGTATCGGTATGGCTGCATCAATGGGATCATTCTTATTAGCAGCTGGTGCAAAAGGTAAACGTTTCGCGTTACCAAATGCAGAAGTAATGATTCACCAACCATTAGGTGGTGCTCAAGGACAAGCAACTGAAATCGAAATTGCTGCAAATCACATTTTAAAAACACGTGAAAAATTAAACCGCATTTTATCAGAGCGTACTGGTCAAAGTATTGAAAAAATACAAAAAGATACAGATCGTGATAACTTCTTAACTGCAGAAGAAGCTAAAGAATATGGCTTAATTGATGAAGTGATGGTACCTGAAACAAAATAATTCAAAGTAAAGAGTAGACTAAGCAGTCTGCTCTTTTTGTATGAGTAAACCAAGGTATCAATAAATTGTTCAAAATATTTCGAGTAAAAGCAAAAAATAACGGGTAAAAATGTTTGTGAGAATTTAATTAGACACGTTGTTTCTGCGGTTCTACAATCTAACAAATATAAAGGATGATTTTATGAAAGGCATTGAATTACTTAACAATCCATTTTTAAACAAAGGTACAGCTTTTACTAACGAAGAAAGAAAACAGTTAGGGCTTGAAGGTTTATTACCTGCGAATGTTCGAACTTTAGAACAACAAGCAGAACAATGTTATGAACAATTCAAGGCGAAACAAACCGATTTTGAGAAACGTTTATTTTTAATGGCAATTTTTAATCGTAATCGTACATTGTTTTACAAATTGACTTCAGAGCATTTAGTTGAATTTATGCCAATTATTTATGACCCTGTTATTGCACAATCGATTGAACAATATAATGAGAATTTCAGCAGACCCCAAGATGCAGTATTTTTATCTGTTGATAGACAAGACCAAATTGAACAAGAATTGCGCAACGTTGCAAATGACAGAGATATTCGATTAATCGTAGTGACAGATGCGGAAGGTATATTAGGTATCGGCGATTGGGGCGTTGATGGTGTAGATATTGCAATAGGAAAATTAATAGTATATACAGGGGCAGCTGGAATAAATCCTTCTCAAGTATTACCTGTATCTTTAGATGTTGGTACTAATAATGAACAATTATTGAATGATGACCTTTATTTAGGAAATCGTCATAAACGTGTCGATGATGAGACATATTACGCATTTGTAGATAAATTTGTGAGTGCAGTGCGTAAAGAATATCCTAATGCACTATTACATTGGGAAGATTTTGGTAGAGGGCATGCCAAAAATATTTTAGATAAATATGAAGATACGTTACCAACTTTTAATGATGATATTCAAGGTACAGGTATAGTTACATTAGCTGGCGTACTAGGTGCATTAAATATTTCTAAAGTAGATTATACGAATCAGACGTTTTTAGTTTATGGTGGTGGTACAGCTGGTATGGGTATTACCAATATTTTAAAAGATGAACTAATTAAACAGGGTGTTTCAGAAGAAAAAGCAAATCAGCATTTCTATATTATGGATAAACAAGGATTGCTGTTTGATGATATGGATGATTTAACTGAAGCGCAACAAGTATTTGCTAAAAATAGGAATGAATTTTCAAATACAGTAAACTGGAAAAATTTAAATGAAGTAATTGAAAATATCAAGCCTACTGTTTTAATCGGTACATCAACTCAAACAGGTGCATTTACAGAAGATGCAGTAAAAGAGATGTTTAAACATACAGAACGTCCGGTGATTTTCCCATTGTCTAATCCTACAAAATTATCAGAAGCAACTGCACAAGATTTATTAAAATGGACTAACGGAAAAGCATTAATTGGAACTGGTATACCATATAATGACATTGAATACAATGGTGTGAATTACAGTATTGGTCAAGCAAATAATGCATTGATGTATCCTGGTTTAGGTTTGGGTCTTATTGCGTCAAATGCGAAGAAAGTAAATCAACAGATTCTATCAGCTGCGAGTCATGCACTTGGTGGCATGGTCAATCCAGATGAACCAGGTGCTGCAGTCTTACCACCTGTTGAGAAAATACATCAATGTTCTCGTGCCATAGCCAAAGCGGTTGCACAAAGTGTCATTGATCAAGGATTAAACGCTGAAACTATTGATGATATTGACAAAGCAATTGAAGCTGAAATTTGGTATCCTAAATACAAATCATACATTTAATTTTATAAAGTAGTAAAAGGTCATTTGAACATTTTGTTTCAAGTGGCCTTTTCGTATTTACTTTAAAATTAATCAACCAATATTCATAAGTGACTTTAAAGTTATATCTATATGTAATATCAGCAAATAGAAGGGAGTGGGACAAAAATGATATTTTTACAAATTTTTTTCGTTGTCCCACCCCAACTTGCACATTGTTGTAAGCTGACTTTCCGTCAGCTTCTATGTTGGGGCCCCGCCAACTTGCACATTGTTGTAAGCTGACTTTCCGCCAGCTTCTATGTTGGGGCCCCGCCGGCAAGGTTGACTAGAGTTGAAAAAAGCTTGTTGCAAGCGCATTTTCATTCAGTCAACTACTGCCAATATAATATTATAGACCCTAGGACATCGATTTATCTCCTAGACTTTTTGCTTGAAGTGGAGTAGGAGAGAAATCAATGTCCCACTCACTTACTAATTAAATCTTCAAGTGCCATTTTTAAATTACTATATTTAAATTGGAATCCCAATGCTTGAATTTTATTAGGTAATACTTTTTGAGTATCCAATACTACTGTTGACATTTGACCAAGTATGAGACGCATTGCAAGACTTGGTGCCCAAGTTTCATGAGGCTTATGCATAGCTCTTGCTAAAGTGTAGCCAAATAAATTTTGACGCTCAGGTATAGGTGCAGTTAAATTAAACGGACCACTAGCTGACTCTTTATTTATTAAAAATAAAATAGCTTGAATTAAATCATTGATATGAATCCATGAATACCATTGTTGACCAGAACCTAATTTACCACCAATGTAATATTCGTATGGTAGTTTCATTGTTTGTAACGCACCGCCTTCATTCGATAAAATTATACCGAAACGACCGATGACAACTCGCGTACCTAATTGTTCAAATTGTTGTGCGAAACGTTCCCATTGATACACAATATCTGATAAGAAATCAAATGGTAAAGTTTTATAAACTTCTGTGTAACTCATAAATAAATCAGGAGGATAGTAACCAGTGGCACTAGCATTAAATAAAACTTTAGGTGCTTTATTACGTGATTTAAACAATTCATATAAAGCTTGCGTAGATTGAATTCTACTTAGCATTAGCGTTTGTTTATATTCCGGTGTCCATCGTTTATTCAATGTAGCACCTGCTAAGTTGATGACCACATCGATATTTTGAGGAACTTTGTGTTCCCACCCAGATTTAGCCCAGTTGACATATGAAATTTTCTTATCATTTGAAATTTGGTCGTGTCGCGTTAATATCGTGATATGTGAATCTGATTTTTTGATTTCATTAACTAATTGAGATCCAACCATACCAGTCCCACCAGTAATTAAGTATTGTTTCATTATCATTCACCCCATGTAATTTTGTATTTAGTTACTATTTAATAATCATTATTGTTGTTCAAAGGTTATACATTATTTAGACAATAATATGTCAATAACTTTTTTTGAATTGTATTTTAATAAAAATGATATAAGTTATAATAAAGGTGTACCTTCGATAACGAATAAACATCTCTTAAAAGTATGTGTAAAACGCTGCATGATACAAACGAAGGTAAAAATTTGACTCCCTTTAGTAGTGGACCCGTACGTTTATCGTGCGGGTCGTTTTTATTTATATCTTATTCCCGTTATACATCAATTCAAAGCATTAATTTTTTAAACAAATTTAAGAATAGATAGTAATATAACAATCTAAACATAAAAACTTTTAACACAACACTTAAACTAATGCTTTAATTTTCAATACGTAGCTATAATTTGTTGTAAAATCAAAAAGGTTGAAATGTTAATTTTCAAAAAAAGGCTCAAAATATGTTTGATTTAGTTATTAAATGTTAAGATATATAAGACTACTATTTCTTTGTGAAAATGAATCCGATTTACGAGTGAGTAATAGTGAATACAGTTTTAAGTTGAAGAAGGCAAAAAGAGTAAATGTTTATTAATGTTTGTAGAAATTAGGTAAGCAAATTAGTTGTGAAAATATTAATGGTTACGTGATAATTTCTATATTTAAATTAGTTTGAAGTGAGGGAGAGTATGTCGAATCAAAATTACGACTACAAAACAAATGAAGATGGAAGTAAGAAGAAAATGAGTACAACAGCGAAAGTAGTTAGCATTGCGACGGTATTGCTATTACTCGGAGGATTAGTATTTGCAATTTTTGCATATGTAGATCATTCAAATAAAGCTAAAGAACGTATGTTGAACGAACAAAAGCAGGAACAAAAAGAAAAGCGTCAAAAAGAAAATGCAGAAAAAGAGAGAAAGAAAAAGCAACAAGAGGAAAAAGAGCAGAATGAGCTAGATTCACAAACAAACCAATATCAGCAATTGCCACAGCAGAATCAATATCAATATGTGCCACCTCAGCAACAAGCACCTACAAAGCAACGTCCTGCTAAAGAAGAGAATGATGATAAAGCATCAAAGGATGAGTCGAAAGATAAGGATGACAAAGCATCTCAAGATAAATCAGATGATAATCAGAAGAAAACTGATGATAATAAACAACCAGCTCAGCCTAAACCACAGCCGCAACAACCAACACCAAAGCCAAATAATAATCAACAAAACAATCAATCAAATCAACAAGCAAAACCACAAGCATCACAACAAAATAGCCAATCAACAACAAATAAACAAAATAATGCTAATGATAAGTAGTATTTAGTCAAACAAAAATGAACCAGTATGACAGACAACACAATTAATCAGGTTGTCTTGAATATTGGTTCTTATTTTTATAATTGTTAATTAGGGGAGAGATGATACTTAAATAGTTAGTTGTTTATTTTGCGGATAGTGAAATTTATTTTTTTCAGTCAATTACTGCCAATGTAACTTTTCAGATTCTAGAGTGTAAATGTCAATATAAAATTGTACATGTTTAAACAATCAAAAGTGTACATTATTAAATTATCATTTCCATCTAGAGCATTGATTTAAATCCGAGTCTCAAATAATAAGCAAATGATTAGCGAGTCAGTATAAGGGTATACATTTGACTACAGTGAATAAAATAAAACGTTTTGTTGTATAACAAATCGAAAATATATTGCAAGCGCTTTATCAAATTATTTAGAAAATTTAAGTTTTATGCTTGCAATTTTTGAAATAGAATAGTACTATTGCAAGTGTAAAGAGGTTAATTTTTGTCCCGCGTGGGACTTAAAAAGGCAACCACTGGTTGTGACATATCCTTATTTACATTTATAAATATAAGGAGGAGGTAGTAGTGAAAGACTTATTGCAAGCACAGCAAAAGCTTATACCGGATCTCATAGATAAAATGTATAAACGTTTTTCTATTCTTACTACTATCTCAAAAAATCAGCCTGTCGGACGTCGAAGTTTAAGCGAACATATGGATATGACTGAACGTGTACTGCGTTCTGAAACAGATATGCTTAAGAAACAAGATTTGATAAAAGTTAAGCCTACCGGAATGGAAATTACAGCTGAAGGTGAGCAACTGATTTCGCAATTGAAAGGTTACTTTGATATCTATGCAGATGACAATCGTCTGTCAGAAGGTATTAAGAATAAATTTCAAATTAAGGAAGTTCATGTTGTTCCTGGTGATGCTGATAATAGTCAATCTGTTAAAACAGAACTAGGTAGACAAGCAGGTCAATTACTTGAAGGCATATTACAAGAAGATGCGATAGTTGCTGTAACTGGCGGATCCACGATGGCATGTGTTAGTGAAGCAATTCATTTATTACCATATAATGTATTCTTCGTACCAGCCAGAGGTGGACTAGGCGAAAATGTTGTCTTTCAGGCAAACACAATTGCAGCCAGTATGGCACAACAAGCTGGCGGTTATTATACGACGATGTATGTACCTGATAATGTCAGCGAAACAACATATAACACATTGTTGTTAGAGCCATCAGTCATAAACACTTTAGACAAAATTAAACAAGCAAACGTTATATTACACGGCATTGGTGATGCGCTGAAGATGGCGCATCGACGTCAATCACCTGAAAAGGTCATTGAACAACTTCAACATCATCAAGCTGTCGGAGAGGCATTTGGTTATTATTTTGATACACAAGGTCAAATTGTCCATAAGGTTAAAACAATTGGACTTCAATTAGAAGACCTTGAATCAAAAGACTTTATTTTTGCAGTTGCAGGAGGCAAATCGAAAGGTGAAGCAATTAAAGCATACTTGACGATTGCACCCAAGAATACAGTGTTAATCACTGATGAAGCCGCAGCAAAGATAATACTTGAATAAGAGATAAAAAGTTTAATACTTTTTAAATATCATTTTAAAGGAGGCCATTATAATGGCAGTAAAAGTAGCAATTAATGGTTTTGGTAGAATTGGTCGTTTAGCATTCAGAAGAATTCAAGAAGTAGAAGGTCTTGAAGTTGTAGCAGTAAACGACTTAACAGATGACGACATGTTAGCGCATTTATTAAAATATGACACTATGCAAGGTCGTTTCACAGGTGAAGTAGAGGTAGTTGATGGTGGTTTCCGCGTAAATGGTAAAGAAGTTAAATCATTCAGTGAACCAGATGCAAGCAAATTACCTTGGAAAGACTTAAATATCGATGTAGTATTAGAATGTACTGGTTTCTACACTGATAAAGATAAAGCACAAGCTCATATTGAAGCAGGCGCTAAAAAAGTATTAATCTCAGCACCAGCTACTGGTGACTTAAAAACAATCGTATTCAACACTAACCACCAAGAGTTAGACGGTTCTGAAACAGTTGTTTCAGGTGCTTCATGTACTACAAACTCATTAGCACCAGTTGCTAAAGTTTTAAACGATGACTTTGGTTTAGTTGAAGGTTTAATGACTACAATTCACGCTTACACAGGTGATCAAAATACACAAGACGCACCTCACAGAAAAGGTGACAAACGTCGTGCTCGTGCAGCAGCAGAAAACATCATCCCTAACTCAACAGGTGCTGCTAAAGCTATCGGTAAAGTTATTCCTGAAATCGATGGTAAATTAGATGGTGGTGCACAACGTGTTCCTGTAGCTACAGGTTCATTAACTGAATTAACAGTAGTATTAGAAAAACAAGACGTAACAGTTGAACAAGTTAACGAAGCTATGAAAAATGCTTCAAACGAATCATTCGGTTACACTGAAGACGAAATCGTTTCTTCAGACGTTGTAGGTATGACTTACGGTTCATTATTCGACGCTACACAAACTCGTGTAATGTCAGTTGGCGACCGTCAATTAGTTAAAGTTGCAGCTTGGTATGATAACGAAATGTCATATACTGCACAATTAGTTCGTACATTAGCATACTTAGCTGAACTTTCTAAATAATTTTAGTATAGTTTTTATTCAAATACGCTAGTGCTCAGAACTATTTAGCATTAATTAAAGCTTATGAGTAAGCGGGGAGCACAAACGCTTCTCCGCTTATTTTTATATAAAATTTCCTAATTACAAGGAGGAAACACCATGGCTAAAAAAATTGTTTCTGATTTAGATCTTAAAGGTAAAACAGTCCTAGTACGTGCTGATTTTAACGTACCTTTAAAAGACGGTGAAATTACTAATGACAACCGTATCGTTCAAGCTTTACCTACAATTCAATACATCATCGAACAAGGTGGTAAAATCGTACTATTTTCACATTTAGGTAAAGTAAAAGAAGAAAGTGATAAAGCAAAATTAACTATACGTCCAGTTGCTGAAGACTTATCTAAGAAATTAGATAAAGAAGTTGTTTTCGTACCAGAAACACGCGGCGAAAAACTTGAAGCAGCTATTAAAGACCTTAAAGAAGGCGACGTATTATTAGTTGAAAATACACGTTATGAAGATTTAGACGGTAAAAAAGAATCTAAAAATGATCCAGAATTAGGTAAATACTGGGCATCTTTAGGTGATGTGTTTGTAAATGATGCTTTTGGTACTGCGCATCGTGAGCATGCATCTAATGTTGGTATTTCTACACACTTAGAAACTGCAGCTGGATTCTTAATGGATAAAGAAATTAAGTTTATCGGTGGCGTAGTTAACGATCCACATAAACCAGTTGTTGCTATTTTAGGTGGAGCAAAAGTATCTGACAAAATTAATGTCATCAAAAACTTAGTTAACATCGCTGATAAAATTATCATCGGCGGAGGTATGGCTTATACTTTCTTAAAAGCGCAAGGTAAAGAAATTGGTATTTCATTATTAGAAGAAGATAAAATCGACTTCGCAAAAGATTTATTAGAAAAACATGGTGATAAAATTGTATTACCAGTAGACACTAAAGTTGCTAAAGAATTTTCTAATGATGCCAAAATTACTGTAGTACCATCTGATTCAATTCCAGCAGACCAAGAAGGTATGGATATTGGACCAAACACTGTAAAATTATTTGCAGATGAATTAGAAGGTGCGCACACTGTTGTATGGAATGGACCTATGGGTGTATTCGAGTTCAGTAACTTTGCACAAGGTACAATTGGTGTATGTAAAGCAATTGCAAACCTTAAAGATGCAATTACGATTATCGGTGGCGGTGATTCAGCTGCAGCAGCAATCTCTTTAGGTTTTGAAAATGACTTCACTCATATTTCAACTGGTGGCGGAGCGTCATTAGAGTACCTAGAAGGTAAAGAATTGCCTGGTATCAAAGCAATCAATAATAAATAATAAAGTGATAGTTTAAAGTGATGTGGCATGTTTGTTTAACATTGTTACGGGAAAACAGTCATAAGATGACATCGTGTTTCATCACTTTTCAAAAATATTTACAAAACAAGGAGTGTCTTTAATGAGAACACCAATTATAGCTGGTAACTGGAAAATGAACAAAACAGTACAAGAAGCAAAAGACTTCGTCAATGCATTGCCAACATTACCAGATTCAAAAGAAGTAGAATCAGTAATTTGTGCACCAGCAATTCAATTAGATGCATTAACTACTGCAGTTAAAGAAGGAAAAGCACAAGGTTTAGAAATCGGTGCTCAAAATACGTATTTCGAAGATAACGGTGCGTTCACAGGTGAAACGTCTCCAGTTGCATTAGCAGATTTAGGCGTTAAATACGTTGTTATCGGTCATTCTGAACGTCGTGAATTATTCCACGAAACAGATGAAGAAATTAACAAAAAAGCGCACGCTATTTTCAAACATGGAATGACTCCAATTATTTGTGTTGGTGAAACAGACGAAGAGCGTGAAAGTGGTAAAGCTAACGATGTTGTAGGTGAGCAAGTTAAGAAAGCTGTTGCAGGTTTATCTGAAGATCAACTTAAATCAGTTGTAATTGCTTATGAACCAATCTGGGCAATCGGAACTGGTAAATCATCAACATCTGAAGATGCGAATGAAATGTGTGCATTTGTACGTCAAACTATTGCTGACTTATCAAGCAAAGAAGTATCAGAAGCAACTCGTATTCAATATGGTGGTAGTGTTAAACCTAACAACATTAAAGAATACATGGCACAAACTGATATTGATGGGGCATTAGTAGGTGGCGCATCACTTAAAGTTGAAGATTTCGTACAATTGTTAGAAGGTGCAAAATAATCATGGCTAAGAAACCAACTGCGTTAATTATTTTAGATGGTTTTGCGAACCGCGAAAGCGAACATGGTAATGCGGTAAAATTAGCAAACAAGCCTAATTTTGATCGTTATTACAACAAATATCCAACGACTCAAATCGAAGCGAGTGGCTTAGATGTTGGACTACCTGAAGGACAAATGGGTAACTCAGAAGTTGGTCATATGAATATCGGTGCAGGACGTATCGTTTATCAAAGTTTAACTCGAATCAATAAATCAATTGAAGACGGTGATTTCTTTGAAAATGATGTTTTAAATAATGCAATTGCACACGTGAATTCACATGATTCAGCGTTACACATCTTTGGTTTATTGTCTGACGGTGGTGTACACAGTCATTACAAACATTTATTTGCTTTGTTAGAACTTGCTAAAAAACAAGGTGTTGAAAAAGTTTACGTACACGCATTTTTAGATGGTCGTGACGTAGATCAAAAATCCGCTTTGAAATACATCGAAGAGACTGAAGCTAAATTCAATGAATTAGGTATTGGTCAATTTGCATCTGTGTCTGGCCGTTATTATGCAATGGACCGTGACAAACGTTGGGAACGTGAAGAAAAAGCTTACAATGCTATTCGTAACTTTGATGCCCCAACTTATGCAACTGCCAAAGAAGGTGTGGAAGCAAGTTATAATGAAGGCTTAACTGACGAATTCGTAGTACCATTCATCGTTGAGGATCAAAATGACGGTGTTAATGATGGAGATGCAGTGATCTTCTATAATTTCCGACCTGATAGAGCGGCACAATTATCGGAAATTTTTGCGAACAGAGCATTCGAAGGATTTAAAGTTGAACAAGTTAAAGACTTATTCTATGCAACATTCACTAAGTATAATGACAATATCGATGCGGCTATCGTCTTCGAAAAAGTCGATTTAAATAATACAATCGGTGAAATTGCACAAAATAACAATTTAACTCAATTACGTATTGCAGAAACTGAAAAATATCCTCACGTTACTTACTTTATGAGTGGTGGACGTAATGAGGAATTTAAAGGTGAACGTCGTCGTTTGATTGATTCACCTAAAGTTGCAACGTATGACTTGAAACCAGAAATGAGTGCTTATGAAGTTAAAGATGCATTATTAGAAGAGTTAAATAAAGGTGACTTGGACTTAATTATTTTAAACTTTGCTAACCCTGATATGGTTGGACATAGTGGTATGCTTGAGCCGACAATCAAAGCAATCGAAGCGGTTGATGAATGTTTAGGCGAAGTGGTTGATAAGATTTTAGACATGGACGGTTATGCAATTATTACTGCTGACCATGGTAACTCTGATCAAGTATTGACGGATGATGATCAACCAATGACGACGCATACAACGAACCCAGTACCAGTGATTGTAACAAAAGAAGGCGTTACACTTAGAGAAACTGGTCGTTTAGGTGACTTAGCACCTACATTATTAGATTTATTAAATGTAGAACAACCTGAAGATATGACAGGTGAATCTTTAATTAAACACTAATATTGTAAAAGATGTTAAGTAAACGCTTAATGACACTTATTTTTTGAAAATAATAGTAATATCATTTTGTTAAATGAAAGAATAAAGCTATAATAATTATAGAATAACTATTTAAAGGAGATTATAAACATGCCAATTATTACAGATGTTTACGCTCGCGAAGTCTTAGACTCTCGTGGTAACCCAACTGTTGAAGTAGAAGTATTAACTGAAAGTGGCGCATTTGGTCGTGCATTAGTACCATCAGGTGCTTCAACTGGTGAACACGAAGCTGTTGAATTACGTGATGGAGATAAATCACGTTATTTAGGTAAAGGTGTTACTAAAGCAGTTGAAAACGTTAATGAAATCATCGCACCAGAAATTATTGAAGGTGAATTTTCAGTATTAGATCAAGTATCTATTGATAAAATGATGATCGCATTAGACGGTACTCCAAACAAAGGTAAATTAGGTGCAAATGCTATTTTAGGTGTATCTATTGCAGTAGCACGTGCAGCAGCTGACTTATTAGGTCAACCACTTTACAAATATTTAGGTGGATTTAATGGTAAGCAGTTACCAGTACCAATGATGAACATCGTTAATGGTGGTTCTCACTCAGATGCTCCAATTGCATTCCAAGAATTCATGATTTTACCTGTAGGTGCTACAACGTTCAAAGAATCATTACGTTGGGGTACTGAAATTTTCCACAACTTAAAATCAATTTTAAGCAAACGTGGTTTAGAAACTGCAGTAGGTGACGAAGGTGGTTTCGCTCCTAAATTTGAAGGTACTGAAGATGCTGTTGAAACAATTATCCAAGCAATCGAAGCAGCTGGTTACAAACCAGGTGAAGAAGTATTCTTAGGATTTGACTGTGCATCATCAGAATTCTATGAAAATGGTGTATATGACTACAGTAAGTTCGAAGGCGAACACGGTGCAAAACGTACAGCTGCAGAACAAGTTGACTACTTAGAACAATTAGTAGACAAATATCCTATCATTACAATTGAAGACGGTATGGACGAAAACGACTGGGATGGTTGGAAACAACTTACAGAACGTATCGGTGACCGTGTACAATTAGTAGGTGACGATTTATTCGTAACAAACACTGAAATTTTAGCAAAAGGTATTGAAAACGGAATTGGTAACTCAATCTTAATTAAAGTTAACCAAATCGGTACATTAACTGAAACATTTGATGCAATCGAAATGGCTCAAAAAGCTGGTTACACAGCAGTAGTTTCTCACCGTTCAGGTGAAACAGAAGATACAACAATTGCTGATATCGCTGTTGCTACAAACGCTGGTCAAATTAAAACTGGTTCATTATCACGTACTGACCGTATTGCTAAATACAATCAATTATTACGTATCGAAGATGAATTATTTGAAACTGCTAAATATGATGGTATCAAATCATTCTACAACTTAGATAAATAATTTTCTTTATAATCAAATGCTGACATAATTTTAGTTGAGGATTATTATGTCGGTATAAATTGAATAAAGTTTTTGAGTTCACGCTTAAAAAGTTCACGCTTTTATTTATAACCTGCCACAGAGTTGAGACTGTGGTAGGTTTTTTATTTTGAAGTATTATTCATAACAGACTAATAATCATGAGGTAACTAATAACACATATTTAACTTGTATTATTAAACTGGTATAATAAATTTATGTTGAAATGAATATTGTATGACAGGGTATTCACTTTTATTAAAAGGTAAAATTAAATAAAGGTTTTATAGAACGTATTTAAATATATGAGGAGTAAACAAATGGCTGATAGAACGAATAAAGAAATTAAAACAGGACGCTTTATTGCAACTGCATCAATCGTATTCTCAATATTGTTGATTATTCATTACTTTGTTTCGTTGGATAATGCGACTGCCAAAGCATTACTCAATTTAACGAATCAAAACACTTCAGATAAAGCGATAGATTACATTTTAAACAGCTTTAGATTCACTGGTATTATGTATATTTTGGCTTATCTAGCAGGCTTCATCACTTTTTGGAATCGACATACTTATGTGTGGTGGTTTATGTTTGCAGTTTATGTATCAAATAGTTTGTTTACGTTGATTAATTTATCAATCACAATTCAAGCAATAAAAGCTGCACACGGTGCGTACTTAACATTGCCAATTTTAATTGTTATTATAGGTTCGGTTGCATTAGCGATTTATATGCTTGTTGTTTCTATCAAACGTAAAAGTACATTTAATCGCTAGAAAATTGATTTTAACAATGAAAATATGATATACTACTTGTCGTATATAAGGAACGGAGGACAATTTATGCATACATTTTTAATCGTATTATTAATCATTGATTGTATTGCATTAATAACTGTTGTACTACTCCAAGAAGGTAAAAGCAGTGGACTTTCAGGTGCCATCAGTGGTGGTGCTGAGCAGTTATTCGGTAAACAAAAACAACGTGGCGTCGATTTATTCTTAAATAGATTAACAATTATTTTATCAATATTATTTTTTGTACTTATGATTTGCATAAGTTATCTTGGTATGTAAGGTCCGGCGATGTAAATGTCGGGCTTTTTTATTTATAATTAGAATAATAAAGGACTCATGTTCAATTATTAGAAACATATTGTTTAATTAAGTACGTTTGTTAATTGTGAAAAAGGAGCGTTAGATTTATGCAAATAAAGTTACCAAAGCCTTTCTTTTTTGAGGAAGGTAAACGTGCCGTGTTATTACTACATGGTTTTACAGGCAATTCGTCTGATGTTCGTCAATTAGGTCGATTTTTACAAAAGAAAGGTTATACATCGTATGCACCACAATATGAAGGTCATGCAGCACCACCAGAAGAGATACTTCAATCAAGTCCTTTTGTTTGGTTTAAAGATGCCTTAGATGGCTATGACTACCTTGTTGAACAAGGTTATGATGAAATCGTTGTTGCTGGCTTGTCATTAGGTGGCGATTTTGCATTAAAATTAAGCTTAAATCGAGATGTAAAGGGTATTGTAACGATGTGTGCTCCTATGGGTGGCAAAACTGAAGGTGCCATTTATGAAGGCTTTTTAGAATATGCACGCAATTTTAAAAAGTATGAGGGTAAAGATCAAGAAACGATTGACAAAGAAATGCATCATTTCAAACCAACTGAAACTTTAAAAGAATTAAGTGAAGCATTAGATACGATTAAAGATCAAGTTGATGAGGTGTTTGACCCAATTTTAGTGATTCAAGCAGAAAACGACAATATGATTGATCCACAATCCGCAAATTATATATATGAACATGTAGACTCTGACGAAAAAGATATCAAATGGTATAGTCAGTCAGGACATGTTATTACAATTGATAAAGAAAAAGAACAAGTTTTCGATGATATTTATCAATTTTTAGAGTCATTAGACTGGTCAGAATAAAAAGAGATTTTAACATTAGAAAGGAGGGGCATAATGAATTTAAAGCAATCAATAGAAGAGATTATTAATCAACCTGAATATGAACCTATGTCAGTTTCAGATTTTCAAGATGCATTAGGTTTAAGCAGTGCCGACTCGTTTAGAGATTTAATTAAGGTGCTTGTGGAGTTAGAACAATCAGGATTAATCGAACGTTCGAAAACAGATAGATACCAAAAAAAGCATAGTTCCAAAGGTCAATCGAAATTAATTAAAGGAACATTAAGTCAAAACAAAAAAGGTTTTGCTTTCCTAAGACCTGAAGACAAAGATATGGAAGATATATTTATTCCCCCAACAAAAATTAATCGTGCCTTAGACGGAGATACTGTAATTGTAGAAATACATCAATCTAAAGGTGAACATAAAGGTAAAATTGAAGGGGAAGTTAAGTCGATTGAGAAGCATTCTGTAACTCAAGTTGTTGGTACGTATAGTGAAGCTAGACATTTCGGCTTTGTTATTCCGGATGATAAACGTATTATGCAAGATATTTTCATTCCTAAAGGTCAAAGTTTAGGTGCAGTAGATGGGCATAAGGTACTAGTTCAAATTACTAAGTATGCTGATGGTTCAGATAATCCTGAAGGGCATATTTCAGCAATATTAGGACATAAAAATGATCCAGGTGTAGATATTTTATCTATTATTTATCAACATGGTATTGAAATTGAGTTTCCTGATGAAGTATTAGAAGAAGCTGAAGCAGTACCTGATCATATTGAAAATACTGAAATTAAAGGCCGTCATGATTTACGTGATGAATTGACAATCACAATTGATGGTGCGGATGCTAAAGACTTAGATGACGCAATCAGTGTTAAAAAGTTAGCGAACGGTCATACGCAATTAACTGTAAGTATTGCTGATGTCAGTTATTATGTAACGGAAGATTCAGCTTTAGATAAAGAAGCTTATGATAGAGCGACAAGTGTATATCTTGTTGACCGTGTGATTCCGATGATTCCACATCGATTAAGCAATGGTATTTGTTCATTAAATCCTCACGTTGATCGTTTAACGTTAAGCTGTCGCATGGAAATTGATGCAAGTGGTCGTGTTGTTAAACATGAAATTTTTGATAGTGTTATACATTCTGATTATCGAATGACGTATGATGCAGTTAACCAGATTATTACTGAAAAGGATCCTACGATTCGAGAGCAGTATAATGAAATTACGCCTATGCTAGATTTAGCACAAGATTTATCAAATCGTTTAATTCAAATGAGAAAACGCCGTGGTGAAATTGATTTTGATATTAGCGAAGCGAAAGTACTAGTTAACGAAGATGGTATACCTACAGATGTTCAATTGAGACAACGTGGTGAAGGCGAACGTCTTATTGAGTCATTTATGTTAATTGCAAATGAAACAGTTGCTGAACATTTTAGTAAGTTAGATGTACCATTTATTTACCGAGTGCATGAGCAACCTAAATCAGAGCGGTTAAGACAATTCTTTGATTTTATTACTAACTTTGGCATTATGATTAAAGGCACAGGCGAAGATATTCATCCTACAACTCTTCAAAAGGTTCAAGAAGAAGTAGAAGGTCGCCCAGAACAAATGGTCATTTCAACAATGATGTTGCGTTCAATGCAACAAGCGCATTATGATGATGTGAACTTAGGACATTTCGGCTTATCAGCTGAATATTATACACATTTTACATCACCAATTAGACGTTATCCTGACTTAACGGTTCATCGATTGATCCGTAAGTATTTAATTGAAAAATCAATGGATAATAAAGAAGTGAAGCGTTGGGAAGATAAATTGCCTGAGTTAGCTGAGCATACTTCTAAACGTGAACGTCGTGCTATTGAGGCAGAACGTGACACTGATGAATTGAAAAAAGCAGAATATATGATTCAACATATTGGCGATGAGTTTGAAGGTATTGTCAGCTCAGTTGCTAACTTCGGTATGTTCATTGAATTGCCTAACACAATTGAAGGAATGGTTCATATTGCAAATATGACCGACGATTATTACCGTTTCGAAGAACGTCAAATGGCATTAATTGGTGAGCGTCAAGCTAAAGTATTTAGAATTGGTGACACAGTTAAGGTTAAAGTGACACATGTTGATGTAGATGAGCGATTAATTGATTTTCAAATTGTAGGTATGCCTTTACCGAAAAATGATCGATCACAGCGACCAGCACGTGGTAAGACAATTCAAGCCAAAACGCGTGGTAAATCATTAGATAAATCGAAATCTGATGATAAAGGACGTAAGAAAAAAAGCAAGCATCGTAAAGGTAAAAACCAACGTAATAATGATAAATCAGGTAATAGTAAGCATAAGCCATTTTATAAAGATAAAAGTGTGAAAAAGAAAGCACGTCGTAAGAAAAAATAAGCAGCAATGAGGTGAGTATGAATGGCTAAGAAGAAATCACCAGGTACATTAGCGGAAAATCGTAAAGCTAGACATGATTATAATATTGAAGACACGATTGAAGCGGGAATTGTATTGCAAGGCACAGAAATAAAATCAATTCGCCGAGGTAGTGCTAACCTTAAAGATAGTTATGCGCAAGTTAAAAACGGTGAAATGTATTTGAATAATATGCATATAGCACCATACGAAGAAGGGAATCGTTTTAATCATGATCCTCTTCGTTCTCGAAAATTATTATTGCATAAGCGTGAAATCATTAAATTGGGTGATCAAACACGTGAGATTGGTTATTCGATTGTGCCGTTAAAACTTTATTTGAAGCATGGTCATTGTAAAGTATTACTTGGTGTCGCACGAGGTAAGAAAAAATATGATAAACGTCAAGCTTTAAAAGAAAAAGCAGTCAAACGAGATGTTGCGCGCGATATGAAAGCCCGTTATTAAGCGATTTGGTTGCTTAATCGGGCTATATTTGATATAGTTATATGTGCTTTTGTAAACTGCAAAAGTATGATTTGTTTGATTTATTATTTCGGGGACGTTCATGGATTCGACAGGGGTCCCCCGAGCTCATTAAGCGTGTCGGAGGGTTGTCTTCGTCATCAACACACACAGTTTATAATAACTGGCAAAACAAACAATAATTTCGCAGTAGCTGCCTAATCGCACTCTGCATCGCCTAACAGCATTTCCTATGTGCTGTTAACGCGATTCAACCTTAATAGGATATGCTAAACACTGCCGTTTGAAGTCTGTTTAGAAGAAACTTAATCAAGCTAGCATCATGTTGGTTGTTTATCACTTTTCATGATGCGAAACCTTTCGATAAACTACACACGTAGAAAGATGTGTATCAGGACCTCTGGACGCGGGTTCAAATCCCGCCGTCTCCATATTTGTAGCCTACAACCTTTGTGGATGTGGGCTTTTTATTTTTGAGTGCACAAAAAGTGCACAGATAGTGCACAAGATACAAAAAGACACAACCAATTTTAGTTGGCAGTGCCTTATAAGTATTTAACTATTTCTTTCTGTGTACTAGGATATAAATGACCGTATCGGTTATATACTTCAGTCGTATCGCTGTGACCTAAACGCTGAGCTATAATCATTACACTAGCCCCTAGATTAACTAGCATAGATGCATGGCTATGTCTTAACTCGTGTATAACGATTCTAGGGAAATTTTGTCCGTTTGGTAATTGCTCATCCAACACTTTTAATGCGTTAGTAAACCAACGATCAATAGTAGACTCGCTGTAAGCTTTATAGAATGTGCCAAACAATACATAGTCGTCCTTGTATATGTTATTCTCTTTATACCAAATTAAATAATCTTTGATGTCATACATCATGTGAGTAGGTAAATATATATCACGTATGGCTGATTTCGTTTTAGGGGCTGTCACTTCACCGTGATAGTCTGTTTTGTTTATATGGATAAAGTCATCATCAAAGTTAATATCGCGCCATGTGAGAGCTCTAATTTCGCCCTTTCTTGCTCCAGAGTAGAACAATAGTTTGAAAA
Organism: Staphylococcus sp. HMSC062H10; assembly: GCF_001836945.1. Lineage (NCBI taxonomy): Bacteria > Bacillati > Bacillota > Bacilli > Caryophanales > Staphylococcaceae > Staphylococcus > Staphylococcus sp. HMSC062H10. Next base: position 55,196 of record NZ_KV830952.1, on the reverse strand, counting down.
ATAATTTTTGTTGTTGTGTAGCAAGCGCCTCATAGAATTGATTGAATTGTTCTAACGTCCAATAATTCAATCGTTTCTGTGATTCTATTTCAAAATTCCCTACAAGAGATGCAACATTTTGTTTTAACTCATGAAACTTCATTGCATGATTCAGTAATGATACTAAATATACATGCATCTTCTTTAAGTAGTCTCCAGAATGTCCCTCTTTTAATTTCTTATTCTGAAACTTCATAACATCTTGTGTAGTTATATTAAACACGTCCATAGACTTAAAATAAGGTAGCAAATGGTTATTTGTATGTGTCTTTAATGCTTTTACGCTAGACGACTTACGACGTGCTGAATACCAGTCTATATATTCGTCTACGAGCTTATCAAAGGGGAGTTTTTTGAGTTCTTCGCCAATACCCTCTAATTCATCCATCATCTTATTACATTGCTTTACTGCATCCTTACGTTGTGCAAAGCCTTTGCGTGTTATGTACTTACGTGTATTCGTCTTGTCATAGTATGTAATACGAAAATAGTAACTACCACGTTTAGCGTCTTTATATATGTTGTGGGATAGGTTTAAGTTATGTTCTATCGTAATCACCTATATTTTCTGAAGAATTTTCTTTTAAATAACTCTTTAAAGATGGTTCATTTTTTATAAGATTTTTAATAATAGTTGATAATTCATCATTGATTTTATCTATTTTTTCATCTTTAGTTTTACCAATATCAATATCAAAAGAATATTCTGATTTGAATTTAGGTTGTTTATTAGGTATAGCGATTGCTATTATTTCTTCGCTTTTTTTATTATCGGGATATTTTATTTGTAATTCTTTAATTTCATTTATTGTTTTATCTAGTAATGTTTCAAGATAATTCAACAAATTTTTATTTACACTTTTATCTCTGCTGGAAAAAATTAAAGTTATATCATTGAAAATATTTTGTAATTCATAGTGGAAGTCAAGTAAGTCATAATCATAGACTGTACTTTGTAAATCTTCTAAACCACGTTCTAAAAATTTTAATATATTACTATTTGATTTATAATTGTTTATATAATAATTGAGAAATTCATCTGTAATGAATAAATATGTTGAACTTTCAAGTATTAATTCGGGAGTATGAAATTTATTTTTTAATAAAGGAACTGATAAAGTTCGATTTATACCCGCTTGCATTAATTCTTTTCTTTTTTGATAATCTGGAAAACGTAAAGCTTTACCTATATGGCTTTCTTTAGGATATTTTTTTAGCATATCATTAAAAATTTTTTCTTCTAATTCTGAGTTATCGTCATTTGAATTGTATAACAGTTGCGTTACATTAATGTCGCCGTATTTACTTATCATACTTAATCTTTCTTTATTGGGTAAAGATAAGCCTTTTTCCCATGTAGCAACATTTCCTTTACTTGCAGAAAAAACTTTGCCAAATTCTTCCTGAGTTTGACCGTGTTTTAATCGGATATTTTTAATTCTTTGACCGATTGCTTTTTTATCATACATAAAATTATCTCCTTATAAAGTAAAGTTATTAATGCTAATTTTAAAATAAAGTTCTAAAAAGTTCAATGTTTTTGTTGCTATAATATTAATTTCGTGATAACATCAATTTGTAAGTTCTAAAAAGTTCAAAAAAAGGACTTATATAATTTTTAAAATAAAGTTCTAAAAAGTTCTAAGGATGAAAAAGATGACAAAATTAGCATATCCAATGTTATACATCACTAGAAAAGAGCATGGAGATACTCAAAAGAAAGTGGCTAGCAAACTTGGTATAAGTCCACAACGCTACCAGTTAAAGGAATGTGGCAGAGCAATTTTTAATTTAAATGAGTGTCAAATTCTTTCGGAAATGTATGATATGCCAATCGATGAATTATTCAGTTCATCAATCAAAGTGAATTCATAAGGAGGTACAGCAATGAAAAACTATCTAACGTACATTGGTACGATTTCGTTTATAACATTAGCAGTAGCATTAGTTGCAAACGTATTTATTGCTTTCGCTTTATATATTTTAGCGTCTGCATATGGAATTAAATTATTGGAGGTTGAATAGGGTGAAAACTAAACAAAAATATCAATTATCAAAAGTAGTTCAAGTATTAGAAAAAGTATTATATGAAAAAGATAAGGACATATTCTTATCAGCGAAAGATAGATTTCATTTTATTACAGATTATCGCTATAACGATACAGCGTTTTACGAACATGTTTTGAAACTCGTTCATAAAGAGTTGTTTAACATTCTTGCTGAATTAGATTTTGAAAATGAGGGATTTTCTATTCTTGATGAAGTAACAATGACATTAAGTGATGTCATGAAAGAAACACAACACGTTTACCGTTATAGTGTCATAGATGAAAAAGGTGAACACAAACATACAACAGATCGCAAAGGACACGTGATTGGAATGTTAGAGTGGGCATTAGATTACATTGCGGGAAATATTGAAGTGGAGGAATTATAAATGAATTGGGAAATTAAAGATTTAATGTGTGATATTGAAGTGGTAAAAGAAAAAATCAATGATGTAGCTATCAAACATGGTTGGTTTGTTGAAGATAAATTTGTCAAAAATGAATTAGAAACAAAACAGGAACATATTAATTTTTCTGCTAGCTATTTAGAACATCGTATACAAAATGAACATACAGTTGAGTTATTACAAGTGTACTTAAAAGAGTTCGGTGAACTTATACAAAAGTTTCATGAAATAGAAAAAGCGTCACTTCAAGCCGACCAAAGCGAAAGTAACGCATAGCATTTAATAAAAATAACAGAGTAATTTAAAAATTACACATTTTTATTATAACATTTTTTACTCTGTGAATCACTAGAGGTGCAAAAAATGAATGAAATTAAATTAGAATGTGACACACATGTTTCAGTGGTACATTATGAAAGTTTAGACTCACGTTCATTTAAGAGCTTTTCAAAACCTAAATGGAGTATGTTAATTAATAAACTGTCTGTGCCTATAGAAGCAAATTATAAGTATGCACGTGGTGTTGCTGTTTACGGTGATATTAAAAATGGTGCAAATGATCATGGTGAAATTATCAAAAAGCATCGCAATGACGTTAATGTCGTATACAGAGATGTGATTGTACTTGATTACGATGAAATAAATGATTTAAAGCAATTACATGAAGCAATCAGCTCAGCTTTAAGCAATGTTGCATGGTTTTGGCACACATCGTTTAGCCATACAACTGAACAAGCTAGAATACGCCTTTATATCCCTCTAAATGAGCGAATAAGTGCAGATGATTATCGTAAATATACAAAAGTATTAGCAAATAAAATTGGTCATAAAGTGGATGAAGGTTCATATCAGCCAAGTAGATGTTTTGCATTACCAGTTATTCAAAAAGGACACATATTTATTAAGCGAGTGAATGACTGTCCAATTATAGATGTTGATATGCTCGAACAGTGGTCAAAGGAGTTTGAACAATCAAATGGTAGTCCTAATATCAAAGGGTACACACGACGTGATAGTGCGTATTGGCGAGATATAGCTTTTGGTGTAAGTGAGGGAGAGCGCAATTCAACATTGGCTTCAATTACAGGTTATCTTTTGCGTAGGTATGTAGATCCAAACTTAGTTTATGGGTTAGTGAGTGCGTGGGCAAGTGTATGCAAACCACCTATTAATCAAAGTGAAGTAAACAATACTTTTAAAAGTATTTTGAAAAAAGATAGTAAAAGCAGTTAGAAATGGAGGTTTTTGTTTGGAAAATGTAACAAATGATGAAGTGTTTGAAATGATTGATAGTAGAACCGGTGTTTTAAATGTTAATGATTGGAAAAGTCAATTAAGGCGTTCTGCCACTACACAAGCATTGAAAAAAACGACTACAAATGCTGAAATCATATTGTGTAATGATGAGAGTTTAAAAGGGCTAGTACAATATGACGCTTTTGAAAAAGTAACCAAGCTGAAACGTCTACCGTATTGGAGGTCAAAAGGGGATGCGAATTATTATTGGGCTGATATAGATACCACACATGTGATTTCACATATTGATAAATTGTATAATGTGCAGTTTAGCCGCGATCTTATTGATACTGTAATTGAAAAGGAAGCATATCAAAATAGATTCCACCCTATTAAATCGATGATTGAATCTAAATCATGGGATGGAATCAAAAGAATTGAAACGCTCTTCATTGATTATTTAGGTGCTGAAGATAATCACTACAATCGAGAAGTTACAAAGAAATGGATGATGGGTGCAGTTGCTAGAATCTATCAGCCAGGTATTAAATATGATTCCATGATTATTTTATATGGTGGTCAAGGTGTTGGGAAATCTACGGCAGTGAGTAAATTGGGAGGTCATTGGTATAACCAAAGTATTAAAACGTTTAAAGGTGATGAGGTCTATAAGAAATTGCAGGGTTCTTGGATATGTGAAATTGAAGAACTGTCGGCATTTCAAAAGTCTACTATTGAAGATATTAAGGGTTTTATAAGTGCCATTGTAGATATTTATAGAGCTTCGTATGGTAAACGCACAGAGCGTCATCCTAGACAGTGTGTGTTTGTAGGGACAACCAATAACTATGAGTTTTTAAAAGACCAAACAGGCAATCGTCGTTTTTTCCCTATTACGACAGATAAAAATAAAGCAACTAAAAGCCCATTTGACGATCTAACACCAGTTGTTGTGCAACAAATGTTTGCCGAAGCTAAAGTATATTTTGATGAGAATCCGACGGATAAAGCATTGTTGCTAGATAAAGAAGCGAGTGAAATGGCTTTAAAAGTCCAAGAAGCTCATTCTGAAAAAGATGCTTTAGTTGGAGAAATAGAAGAATTTCTTGAACGTCCTATTCCGTCAGACTATTGGTATAGAACGTTAGAAGAAAAAAGAGTGTCTGCGCATGATGTTATAGACCAAGACTATATTAAATTATATGGTGATGGTAAATTGATTGAATTACCGAATGCAAAACCAGGTGCTTATGTATGGCGTGACAAGGTATGTAGCATGGAAATTTGGAAAGTGATGATGAAACGAGATGACCAACCACAACAACACCATTTAAGAAAAATTGATAAAGCGTTAAGAAATACAAGTTATTGTGGGCAAAGTAAGTCGCGTCATAGATTTGGTGAAGGTATTGGTAGACAATATGGTTTTGGTATTAATTTAATATCCTATTATCAAGGTTTAAAAAGCAAAGAACAAAAATAACGGGACAACGGGACGATTATGGGACAATGGTAGGACACCTTCAATCTCTTGTGGCAGTAAGCATTATGTTATGTTTGTCCCTGTGTCCCGCAACTTTTACCCTAAACTTTTAAAGTAATATATACACATTAAAAAATATATAAGTGTAGGCATAAAACAGTGGGACAATGGGACAGATAACTTTAATCCATTGGGAGAGTGGTGTTTGAGCATTGTCCTGACAATGTCCTGAAACATATTGAAAATAGCGAAATGGGACACCTATCAAAAATTAGGAGGAAGAAAATGAATAAAAATCAATTAAAGTCAGAAATTTTAGAATATATAAAGGCGCATGCTGGTACATCATTTGTAGAAATAGAACGTGTATTTGAAGAAAATAACTTTGATTATAAAGGTGACGGCGCATATACAAGTGGTCAACATCCCAATGTTGTGTTTTGGATTGGGTGGAATCAAGAAGCGTTTGATGTTATCGCTGAACTTAAAAAAGACAGACGTATTGAGATGGATATTTGTGAGCCAATTGTTTATATGGTTGATGGTAAAGGTTTGGATTTGCCTATTGTAAGGTCGAAAAACATTAAAACAGATCATTGGCTACCTGTCACGTTTACTATTAGTAAGAAAGAAACGGAGTGTGTCTAATATGAATGACAAAGAGAAAATTTATAATCAACTTCATCATGATGCACCAATTCAAATTATGCCAGCACCCGAAAATTTATTTGTCGAATATATAGAAGATGGCGAAGTGTGGTATTCACCAGTTGTATGTATGGCTTTAAATAAAGCGCATAATATTAATTTCTATGATAGTGATGATGTGGGATGCATCGATAAAGCGGGTACATTTAGCATTAAAAAATTTAATCCTGAGACAGGTGAGTTTGAACAATTCAGCAAAATGGCTCAAAAGGAGGTAACACAATGAACATAGAAACTATCGTAAATCAATTTGAAACACGAGCAGGCACGTTACTAAGGTACTACACTGGATTATTAGAACATAGTAAAGTACAACCGTATTGCTTTAAGTTATACAATGATCCGTTTGATATGGTTTATGTGATGATGAACGGGAAGTTATTCGGTCATGTATATATTAAAGATTGTAAAGTAAGGCAATCATTTGAATTAGCGTCACCTAAGCACACTGAGGGGCTTATAAGAAGTATAGAAGGTCATTATGTAGGTTATGAATTACATGACGGTAAACAGCTTTCTATTAGTGATATGATGGCCAGTCAATTATTTGAAGATGAGTATTTTATGTATGGATTACAAACATATGCAGAATCAAATAATAGTGATGTGTTTGAGTACCTAGAAAATGGATTTGATACAGATACACTTGAGGGCATTCAGTCAAGTAATACTGATGTGATATCGAATATTGAAATGTTGTATCAGATAGCTACGGGAATCAATGAACCAGCACCAGAGTTAGTTGAGGGGTTGAGATTAGTAACTGAGTTTGTACAAGATGAGAATGCGACACAAGAGGATTACAAGGCGTTAGAACGTAAATTGAATGATCTAAAAGCGTCTTACTATAGCTTGAGTAAATAATGTTATGAGGGGTCGCATGTAGTGTGTGGCTCCTAATAAAATACTACGATTTTATACGAGGTATAGCAGTTTAAAATGGTAAGGTTTTCGGAAGGTGTTGGCTTTTAAAATCAAAAGGTATACAGTCTTTGAGAATTGAAAAAATGGCAAGATTTGTGCAAGGTGTGCGAACTTTGTTAACGCTAATACAAGCTAAAGTTTGTGTTTTTGGCATAGGCCTAAAAGTTAAGTTTGTTCGCTTTTTGTTCGTGTTATTTTACCGAACTTAAGTTCTATATTAGGTTAATGTGAAAAGCCTAACGTTAAGTTTATAACATGTTTTTATAAGTGTTATATATGATAAGCTAAACAATTGATAAAACGCGCTATAAAGCGAACGTAAGTTTGTTTTAGACCTGTAAAAATGGTATAATTTAGGTATGAAATAATTAAAAGAAAGAGGTGTAGAAATGCAAAGTATCGCAGAAAAAGAGACGTATCATTTACCCACCGAACACCTGCAAGTTTTCAATGTGATAAAAAATACGTCCAATAAATATATTACTAAAACTAAAATCTTAAATCAATTGGGATATGAATATAATTCAAGCAATGAACGATGGTTACGAAGAGTAATCAATTCATTAGTATATGATTATGGCTATCCTATCGGATGCAGTTATAAACCTAGTGAACGTGGTTATTACATCATTACGACAGAACAAGAAAAGCAACAAGCGATGAGAAATATTAAGAAATTAGCTGATGGCAGTATGAAACGCTATGAAGCTTTGAAACGAATTAAAGTGTAAAGGGGATAAAAATGAAAACTGAATCGTACTTTAAAGAATACAACCAATTTGTAATAGATCAACAAAAGGCTATACAAGAATTGGAACAAGAGCGTAATGCATTGGAGAGTAAAATAAAGTTAGATAAGTCCACATACAAACAGTTAATCATGGATGGACAAGATGATAAAGCAGATAACCTATATCAAGCAACAGATGCTGATGAAAAGAAACTAAAAGCACTTAATAAACGCTTAGAGACAAAGAAAAGTGTGTCGAAAGAAGTTAAATATCAAAAGACAATTGAATTATTAAAACATCAAAGCGAGTTGTCATCATTATATGAATCAGAAAAGCAACCAGCTTTAGGTAAATTAAAAAAGGTAGTCGATGCATATAATGAGATCATTGATGAAATAGAAGATATTAATGATAGATATGAAGATGAGCATCAGCAATATGCGAGTATTTATAGTCAAGAACAATTATATGATGATAAAGAGGCTAGGGAAGCATTGAATGGCTACTTTAGAGAAAATATATTTACATCATATATTAATGGTAATGATTTGCCATACGAACACAATAACAAGTTGTTTTTAAAACGTTAAAAAGAAAGGGTAATTAAATGGAAACAAAATACGAGTTAAATAATACTAAAAAGGTCGCAAATGCATTTGGTTTAAATGAAGAAGATACAAATCTATTAATAAATGCAGTTGATTTGGATATTAAAAACAATATGCAGGAGATTTCAAGTGAGTTACAACAATCAGAACAGTCTAAGCAAAAGCAATATGGTACAACGCTACAAAATTTAGCTAAGCAAAACAGGATTATTAAATAGCAATGATTGCCTATCCAATTCGGGTAGGCTCTGTTTATAGGGGTGAATAAATGAAACTGCTTAAAACGAAGAATTGTTTATATTATCATAATGGTGACAATAAATTATCTGATTATCAACTATTAACGCAATTTAACCCAGCATTTATTAATAAGAAAATTAAGATGTGTGAATTCCAAATTGAAAGTATGTACCATATGAGTGCATCGACAACAACATGTGATGAAATAATGGGGGTCGTGTCTGTCTCATATCCAATTGAAAAACTAGTTATCAAAATTATTGAAACAAAGGCAAGATTACAAAACTATAAAAATCGATCTATAAGTAATATGGTGTTGTTGAAAACGGTACTAAATCATTATACAGAAAGAGAGCAGAAGCAAGTTGTAAAATATATGCGTTCAAATGGACGATATAAGCCCTACAACGTCATTGAACGCTTACAGGTTGATTTGTATCAAGCAAGTATTAAACAACGTTCAGAACGTCAAAAACAAAGAAATACAGCAATTGAAAACAGTAAGATTGCACGAGTAAATGCATATCACCAATCTTCATATGTAAAAGTGGTGTAACAATGGATAAAAAGCAAATAAAAGACTTCGTTTGTGATTATCATAAGCGAACTAGAAGTGATGTGTTGATAGATGATGAAATAAATACCGATGAATTCTTTTCAATAGGTGATGAAAATTCTAATGAATGGATGGCAGACGATAACATTGATGATCATATTGTAAAGAATCACTTAGAAATGATTGTTGACCAAGTAGCTAATGATAAAGAGTTTTATATTTTCGATTCTTTAATACAAGGACGTAGTTTTAAAGATATTAGCAATGTCTTAGAGTGTTCAGAACAATCTGTAAGATTATGGTATGAAACCTTATTAGATAAAATTGTGGAGGTGATAGAATGAGTGAGTTAACGGCAAAACAAGCGCGTTTTGTGAATGAGTATATAAGAACACTTAATGTAACACAAAGTGCCATAAAAGCAGGCTATAGCGCAAATAGTGCACATGTGACAGGATGTAGGTTATTAAAGAAGCCACACATCAAGCAATATATACAAGAACAAAAAGATAAGGTTATAGATGAGAATGTATTAACCGCAAAAGAGTTACTACATGTGCTTACGAATGCGGCAGTCGGTGATGAAACAGAAACGAAAGAAGTTGTGGTCAAACGTGGAGAATATAAAGAGAATCCACAAAGTGGCAAAGTACAGTTAGTCTATAACGAACATGTTGAACTGGTAGAGGTGCCAATTAAGCCAAGTGATCGTTTAAAAGCTCGTGATATGTTGGGGAAATACCATAAGTTATTTATAGATAAGCATGATATTAACGGGAATGTGCCTATATTCATTAATATTGGTGAATGGGATGGCGATGATGAAGATTTAGATAAGACGGTACAAGAGGTATCTAACGCTAATCCTAATCATACTGTGATTGTGGATGATATACCGTTAGAGGATTGATTACAGTAAAAACGATTATCATATTGAGTTAGTGAGGATTAGTTTACTAATTCACCCTAGCTTTATATTAAAGCGTTATAAAGATAAAAGGGAGAACGCTTATTATAATTAACGGACTCCCTTTATTAATAATTATTACAGAAAAAGTGGTAAATTAATTAATTTCTGCTTCTATAGTTTTTATTTCATCAATATTTATAGGTGGTTTTTCAGTATTGTATTCAAACTTTTTAGATAAATCACTTTGATATGTGGATCCGTCATTCATTGTTATTTTCCAATAACCACCCGTTTTATCGCTTGAACGATATAATCCATGTATTTGAGTTAGCTGATGACGAATTTCAAAGTCTAAAGTTGATATAGCTAATTGTTTTTTATCGAACTTTGGCCAATACTTTAAGGGGCTATCTTTACCATGAACCTTAACTTTTAAAGGTAGTTCTATTGGAGTAGGTAATTTTTCAGTATTTGTAACGCCACTTATTTGGAAATGGATATAAGTTCCTTCGCTAGTATGTTGGCTTTTTTTAGTTCTTTTTGTGTTTAAGTCAACTTTTCCCCCTTTTGTAAAAGCAGGGCTATAATAAGGACTCGGAAAAATTATAAGGCTGATGCTGCCATCTGTGTTTTTTATACGCATAGATCCTAAGGAATTATCTAAAACTTCACTATTTGTAAAAGTGTCAGACCCACTACTATACCAGTCTAGCAAATCCTTTATATTATCGTTTGTAGATGCTTTTGCAGTTTTGATTATTTGATTAGATGATAAGGGAACAGGGGTAAAATCTGTAGCGATTGTCGCAAGCAACAAAGGGCTTACGATAAAAAAATTCATTAGTAATTTTTTATTCATTTTTAATTCTCCTTCATTCAAATGTGTAAACGTTTACATATAGAATGTATAAATATTATTTAAATGAATCAATTAACCATCTCTAAATTATTGTTTAAATATATATTAATTAAAAAGTGTTTGTTACATAGGGAGCTATATCAAAAAAATATAGATTTAAACAACATTTTAAAGTTACAAATAGCAAAAAACAAAGTGTGAGTGGTCATTTAAAGAATATTAATTAATATAAGTTTGAATTAGTTATATTCTTTAAAGTCACTTTCTAGTGGCGTTTTTTACGCTGAGAAACGTCCTGTGTTGCAGTAAGGGATAATATTGTGTAACTAGATATGTTTATCGTAAATGTGGATCCGTGAAATATGACTTTAAACATCGCTGGTCAATCTATCTTTGAGATTGGCCGTAGATTAAAACCATATGAAACAAAATGACTTAGTGGATGGGGAATTTAGGCTATGGCTTGAAAATTGGATTAAGCAAATTATCAGATAATAGATTTATGAAAATAGCTGAAAATCCAGAATTAAATGTCCTACCATTGGAATATATGGGCGCATGTATTTTATACTAATTAGCAACATTACCGCAAGAAGAGAAAGGATAAGAGTATTTCACTAAAGGTGAGAAGTAAAAAAACAATTGATATGACTAGGAGAGAATTAGAATACCTTAAAAAGGAATTGAAACAACGCGATGAAAAAACGCACAACTCCAATCACAAATGAAAAAGCACAACTTTTTGAGGAGATAGAGAGAAAGTAATTAAAGGAAGTTAAAGGTAAAGAATCTGAAGTAATTGAGTGTTACATAGATCCAGAAGATTATCACTGTTCAAAAGAAAAGAGGCAGGAGTAATCTGCCTCTCGAAAAAAGTTATTTTTTAGTGATTTGAATTTCATTTATATCTTTAGGATTGATGTATCTATTGCTTACGTTTGATTTATCTTCTCCTACTTTACCGAATACAGTCTCATCTTTAGGGTCTGTACTTAAGATTGAAACATTGTCGCCGTTGTTCACTATATTTTTTTCTTTCAATTTTTCTGTTAATTTTTTCCATGTATTATTAGCATCAATATTAGGATAGTTCGAATTTTTTCTAGTTATATTAATTTTTGTAACATTTTGAGGGTTTATTTTAGGATTGTTTGAAGTACTAATATTTTCTAAATTAGCTGTTCCTTCTATGGTATTTTCTCCACCATTTTCTATTTTATACGTAACCTTGACATTTTCATTATCTGTTTTATCGATAATATTCGCGTCTTTTAAAGCGTCTCTTACATTTTTCCACAATGCGTTATCTGTCGTTTGCTCAGCTTTTGCAACGTTATTAATACCATTATAATTTGAAGAAGAATGAAAACCTGAACCTACTGTTGTTAAAACTAAAGCACTTGCTATCAATGTTTTTGTTAATAGTTTTTTATTCATTTTATTTCCTCCTATAACTTATTTGCAATCAATTACAAAGTAATTTTACAATTATTATTTATGTAAATCAATTAAATAATTATTAACAAATCCATAAAATTTTATCATTAAAATATAATAATTTTGAGCTAGAAGTATTCGTCATTTATGCTATAATCATTTTAGACACAGCAATGTGTTCAAATTTTCATCTATTCGTAAGTTAGCCTTCGGGCTGACTTTTTATTTCCATTATTATTCACATGTTAATCTTGTTGATATTTAGGCAAGTACTTCGGTACTTGCCTATTATTATATCTCTATACGATAGGAATCGACTATATGACTTACTAAGTTTTATAGCAAAATAGGCAATTAACGCATATGGCATTTAACATTGAGTTGTTATAGTAGTTGTATAATATATAGCTAGTTCCTTATAACAGCAAAAAAATAATTTTGACTATAAGATTAAATATATGAATATAAAATTAACAGTAGAAACCAATTTTAGAATTTGCAAAAATGAATGCATTAATTATAAAAGTGTGAATATATAAACAATGTTATTAATTCAAGATGCTTAGAAATCCTCTGTTTTTCCTAGAGAAAGAGTTTTGTATATAAGTTCAAATGAAATATAGTTAATTAATTTTCAAAGCATAACTTAATTCCTATAAATAAAGAGAAATCATTAAATATAATTAATTTTCTTTTAATAATTTTTTAATTGAATATTTAAGAATATAACATATATTTAAAGTGTATCTAGATACTTTTTGGGAATGTTGGATAAAGGAGATAAAAAATGTATAAGAGATTATTTATTTCACGTGTAATTTTGATATTCGCACTGATACTAGTTATTTCTACACCCAACGTTTTAGCAGAGAGTCAACCAGACCCTATGCCAGATGATTTGCACAAATCAAGTGAGTTTACTGGTACGATGGGTAATATGAAATATTTATATGATGATCATTATGTATCAGCAACTAAAGTTAAGTCTGTAGATAAATTTTTGGCACATGATTTAATTTATAACATTAGTGATAAAAAACTGAAAAATTATGACAAAGTGAAAACAGAGTTATTAAATGAAGATTTAGCAAAGAAGTACAAAGATGAAGTAGTTGATGTGTATGGATCAAATTACTATGTAAACTGCTATTTTTCATCCAAAGATAATGTAGGTAAAGTTACAGGTGGTAAAACTTGTATGTATGGAGGAATAACAAAACATGAAGGAAACCACTTTGATAATGGGAACTTACAAAATGTACTTGTAAGAGTTTATGAAAATAAAAGAAACACAATTTCTTTTGAAGTACAAACTGATAAGAAAAGTGTAACAGCTCAAGAACTAGACATAAAAGCTAGGAATTTTTTAATTAATAAAAAAAATTTGTATGAGTTTAACAGTTCACCATATGAAACAGGATATATAAAATTTATTGAAAATAACGGCAATACTTTTTGGTATGATATGATGCCTGCACCAGGCGATAAGTTTGACCAATCTAAATATTTAATGATGTACAACGACAATAAAACGGTTGATTCTAAAAGTGTGAAGATAGAAGTCCACCTTACAACAAAGAATGGATAATGTTAATCCGATTTTGATATAAAAAGTGAAAGTATTAGATATATTTGAAAGGTAAGTACTTCGGTGCTTGCCTTTTTAGGATGCATATATATAGATTAAACCGCACTTCTATATTAATAGAAAGTGCGGTTATTTATACAGTGAATCTAAACTATAATAATTGGAATCATCTTTTTGAAATTTCGACATCTAGATGAAATTGTGTTGAATCAACAGTTTTATTATCTTTGTAAATTTTTAAGAAGCTTTCTGGAAGACCGTATCCTGTGTAAAATAAATCATACGAGAAATTAGAACCATCATTCATATGGAATACTACACTCCCCTTATCAAAACCGCTATAAAATTTTGAAGAAGTGCCGTATTCTTTACCTTTACCAGTATCATTGTGTCCATAAATATTAAATTCATCTTGCAAGTATTTTCTTAGTTTGACATCTATTTCTTGTGCGGTAACCATTTTTTTATCTGTAGAAACACTTTTAGTTGTAACTGTTTGATGCTTGCCATTGATAATTAAATTTATAGGTATTATTCTTGGCGAACCTAATTTATTGTTTTCTGCTTTAGTAACACCACCATATATAGTACGAGAGTTAGAACCATATTTATAGCTTATACCAAAAATATCGACATTTTTTCCCTTTAGATCACTAGTTATATATTCATTGTCAAATTCAGCATACAATGTATCATTTTTATACGAGTATTCTAAGCGGTGTGATTCTGGTGAATTTTTGTCTTTAACATTCTTTAAATTCACATATTCATATTTAGTATAAAAATTTCTTAGGTTTCCTGGACCTACATCGCCGTTAGATAAGACTGTATGATTAGAAGAAAAAATAAATAAAGTAATAACAATTACAAATAATAATCTTTTTTTCATATTAGGCACTTCCTTTTCATTATATTTATAATAACATTATAAATATAAGTTGAATAATAAATTTTAGAAAATTCATAAAAAATACAAAAGGTTATAAAGGAAGAGTTATAGAAAAATATGTATCATCCCACACGTTGCAGGCAGTGAATACGTATTTGAATACGTTAATTATGAGGTGATGTTGGGTGCACAAATTTATATAGTTTTATCAATTTTAACATTTTACACACAATAGAGTAGCCAATTTAAACGTTGATATGACAATGCTTATAGCGAGTTATACATGAATAGATAAACGCTTTAATGAACTCCCGCCGTCTCCATATTTGTAGCCTACAACCTTTGTGGATGTGGGCTTTTTTTATATGTTTTTTATCTTTTCTTGTGAGGAAGGTTAAATTAGCTGTGTTCGTTGATATGATAGTATCTGCTTAGGTTCAAATTTTCATGAATGAAAAATTAATAGTTGTGTAGATATAAGATTTTGGGTTAAGGGTTGAAAGAATGTGTGTCAAATAAGTGTCAAAAAAGTTGAGCTTATAGTTTTAGAATGTAAATTTTATTTGCAAAATTAATTAAGCTAAAGAAGTATCATAAATAAGAGAATTAAATATATAGTTTAGAATTAGAATCAAGATTTTTATAAATATTATATTTTTCTTTTAATTGACTTAAATTTGATATATTGTTTAAATGTAATGAGGAAAAGTTGTGATAGTTTCAGATGGTAAATTAAAGGTTTTAATATAGCTGTTTTTTAATCGATTTTTAAGGATGATATCGTTTGCGAGTGAACGTATCTATTTAGTGAAATAGTAATTATAGATGGGGGCGTAATCAATGAATGACTTGAGTTTATCTTCATTTTTGAAACGCAGTAACAAATTTATGCAATTCAATTGTTTTATTTGTTTGATTCTAATAATAGTATTTTACATAATTGGTATGAATATACAGGACTTTAGTGATTTTCCTAGTAAAGATTTAAATCATAAAGTGACTTATAATTTTAATGGGTTTTTGGAGATATTTGTTAATAATGCTTTTATAGTTCCTTTGGTGTCACTTATATTATCGATAATACCAATACCATATTTGTATTTTATTCCTACAATTTCTACAATTTATTCATTGTCGGTTATTATTGGGGTTACATTTTCATATAAATTTAACGAAGGGATAGCTATTTTTATTGGTATTTTGCCTCATGGTATTTTAGAAATATACTTAACAAGCATTGAACTATCAATGTTATTCTTATTAAATGCGTATATTAGAAAAAATTCAATGAATTTATTTAGAAAAAGAAAAGAGACATTGCCAAAATTTTTTGTTTTATTAAAATCAATAGTAAAGTGTTACCTGCTAATATTTTTACCTGTGGCATTTTTATGCGCTTTAATTGAAATTACTGTTACACCAACTGTTTACAAATTTTTAACTAATATAATATAGAACTTTTAAAAGGGCATAGCTAACTATGTGTATAGGTTTATTTTTGATCGATAAGTATTGTTTGAAAAATGAGTTCACGAAAAATGTTGCATTGTATTCGTGAAATTATGATCGAGTCATTTCAAAAATGACCATTTCAAAACAACAAAAAAGAGTAGGCGAGCTACTCTTTTTTATTATATTTAACAATTAAATTAGTATGTCATTATGAGTGTAAGTAAGCTAATCTATAATGACAATAATAACAACAAAGATTATATCGCTGAATGCGAGCATTCATAAATTTATACTTCATCTAAACCACTGTGGTCGTCATCTTTTTGCTTTTCTTTTTCTTTCTCTCGTTCTTGTTCTTTTTTGTACTCTTCTTCAAATTCTTTTTCTTTCTTTTCTACTTCTTCTCTTGTTTCCGCTCTATGAGAAAAATCTTCGGTTTTAAGTTTACTAAATTTAAATGATTTAGAATCAACTGTTTTATCTTCTGAGTATTTATGGACATTTAAATTAATGTTTCCATCACCTCTTATCTCATAGATAAACATGGCTTGTGCAGTTTTGCCTTTTTTAATTTGATCTTGGTTATGTTCTGTCCAATCTTTATATTTTTTATCACTTAAAAGATAACCATCTCTTAATTTATTTACTGTATTTTTATCATCTTGAGTGATATTAATATAGTCATGAGAAATAGAAGATGGATTTAAATCTTTATCGTCTTTTTTAGCAGTAATTTCCATTTTAAAAGCGATATATTTCTTTTTCTCATCTTTTTCATTGATGATAAACGGTTCTTTTATTTTAGCTTCAAATTTGTCACTAACAATAGTATCGCCTTTAATTTTTATATCCATATTTTTTTTGCTTTTAAATTCTTTAAGTTCTTCATTTAATTCTTCATTGTCATTTTCTTTCTTTTTGTGACTAGTGCTCTCTTTTTTTGCACTATCTTGATGATGTCCACAAGCACCTAAGATAAGTGTACTTGCTAATAATATCCCCATTACTTTTTTCATTTAACATGTCTCCTTTATTTCGCAAAAATTTATTTTAAAAACTCTAAACGACTTATCGTTTTGAGTAATTAAACAAAGTTGATATTTTGTGAGATTCTAAGATGATATTAAATAATTCTTGTAATAATGATTCTATGTATTGTTGCAATAAATTAATGGAACTATAATTACTAATATTATATTACTTTTATTGATAGAAATATATTACTTTTTTAAAAAAACTTGTAATATATCGAAAGATTTAAATGTAAAATTTTGATTTGTTAAGAAATTACGTTTATAAAAATAAAAAAATTCAACTTATTTGTATGAGATGAATATGTATTGAAGAAGATGTGTTATTAAATTGGAAATAATGCTCAAAGATGAGAGCTCTTAAAAGCGTTATTGTATTCTTTAGTCAATGCAAATAGATTGCCATAATAATAAACGTACTTGATGGTTAAAAATTTACTTAAGACTATAAAGCAAAACTTTTTATATGAGCAGTCGAATATAACGTTTAAAATGATTCTTTTTGGATATAAACGATTAAGTAAAATGATTTTTCATTTTGAAATTAATCATATAAATTTCTTAAGGGAAGAGTGATATCTTAATGATTAATATTATTTCAGCTATAGGATCTATTGGAACATTTATTATGGCTTTATTTTATTTTGTATCAGTTTCAGTTCAGCTTTATCAAATGAAAATTAGCTTTCTGCCAGCTTTAGGTTTTAACCAAATTTTATTAGAAAGGGAGGGAGAACAACTTAATATAATGAATTCGGCAACAGAAGAGCATCATCATAAAGATTATATTAAACTATATAATCTAGGTGGCGGTGCTGCTAAAAAAATTGCAATAGAGGTTTTATTGGGTAATGATAAAGTCATTCAGAAAAAGTACGTGAATATTTTACCTAGTAAAGAAGGGTACATGTTACCAATTAATAAAAATGTGTACGAAGAATTAGAAAGAACGATTGAGAACAATGGTTATGAAGCTGATTTGAATGTACGTATGACTTATTATCATAATGTAAGTCGCAAACAACAGGAAGTTATATTAAAAGGTCAAATCGACCGTTTTAATACTTATAATAATAAAGAAATTTATGATTTGCAGTTTATCTAAAAATTGATTTAAGAGGGTAGTTGTTTATTACGAAAAATATCATTCAATTTTAATGAAATAATGGCGTCATTACTATAAAATATTACTTTATGTTGTAATGCATTTTTCTATAAGATAGAACTAAAAGGAGGGGCAAAGATGCAAATTAGACAAATACATCAACATGACTTTGCTCAAGTTGACCAGTTAATTAGAACGGCATTTGAAAATAGTGAGCATGGTTATGGTAATGAATCAGAGCTAGTAGACCAAATTCGTCTAAGTGATACGTATGACAATAACTTAGAATTAGTAGCTGTTCTTCAAAATGAAGTTGTAGGGCACGGTTTACTAAGTGAAGTTTATCTTGATAACGAGGCACAACGGGAAATTGGTTTAGTGTTAGCACCTGTATCTGTTGATATTCATCATCAAAATAAAGGTATTGGGAAGCGATTGATTCAAGCATTAGAACGAGAAGCAATATTAAAAGGGTATGATTTTATCAGTGTATTAGGATGGCCGACGTATTATGCCAATCTAGGATATCAACGCGCAAGTATGTACGACATTTATCCACCATATGATGGTATACCAGACGAAGCGTTTTTAATTAAAGAATTAAAAGTGAACAGTTTAGCGGGAAAAACAGGTACCATAAATTACACATCTGTTTTTAAAAAAATATGATTTCAAGCTAGGATTACATTAGGTAGAGTTCATATTAATAATACAAATTGCTTGCAATGAAATCGTGTGTTGTCGTTTGCAATTTTTAAAACAGAGAAAATGAAAAACTTTTTGTTGTAAATATTTATTGTAGTTAATAAAATTCTAAAACAAATTAATTGCCATTATGCAATTTTGGTGTATAATTGCATTAATAGAGATTAAATATATATTAAAAGGGTATACAGTTAATATAAAATGACTTTTTAAAAAGAGGGAATAAAATGAATATGAAGAAACAAGAAAAACACGCAATTCGTAAAAAATCGATTGGCGTGGCTTCAGTGCTTGTAGGTACGTTAATCGGTTTTGGACTACTCAGCAGTAAAGAAGCAGATGCAAGTGAAAATAGTGTTACGCAAACGGAAAATACGAGTAATGAGAGCAAAAGTAATGATTCGAGTAGCGTTAATGCTGCACCTAAAACAGACAACACAAACGTGAGTGATTCTAATACAACGACAAACACTAATAGTGACGAAACGAATGTAGCGCAAAATCCAGCACAACAGGAAACGACACAATCAGCATCAACAAATGCAACTACAGAAGAAACACCGGTAACTGGTGAAGTTACTACTACGGCAACGAATCAAGCTAATACACCGGCAACAACTCAATCAAGCAATACAAATGCGGAAAAATCAGTGAATCAAACAAGTAATGAAACGACTTCTAATGATACTAATACAGTATCATCTGTAAATTCACCTCAAAATTCTACAAATGCGGAAAATGTTTCAACAACGCAAGATACTTCAACTGAAGCAAAACCTTCAAACAATGAATCAGCTCCACAGAGTACAGATGCAAGTAATAAAGATGTAGTTAATCAAGCGGTTAATACAAGTGCGCCTAGAATGAGAGCATTTAGTTTAGCGGCTGTAGCTGCAGATGCACCGGCTGCTGGCACAGATATTACGAATCAGTTGACGAATGTGACAGTTGGTATTGACTCTGGAGATACAGTTTATCCGCACCAAGCAGGCTATGTCAAACTGAATTATGGGTTCTCAGTACCCAATTCTGCGGTTCAAGGTGACACATTTAAAATAACTGTACCTAAAGAATTAAACTTAAATGGTGTAACCTCAACTGCTAAAGTGCCACCAATTATGGCCGGAGATCAAGTATTGGCAAATGGTGTAATCGATAGTGATGGTAATGTTATTTATACATTTACAGACTATGTAAATACTAAAGATGATGTTAAAGCAACATTAACTGTGCCGGCTTATATTGACCCTGAATATGTTACACATACTGGTAATGTGACATTGGCTACTGGCATAGGAAATACAACAGCAAACAAAACAGTATTAGTAGATTATGAAAAATATGGTAAGTTTTATAACTTATCTATTAAAGGTACAATTGACCAAATCGATAAAACAAATAATACGTATCGTCAGACAATTTATGTCAATCCAAGTGGAGATAACGTTATTGCACCGGTTTTAACAGGTAATTTAAAACCAAATACGGAAAGTAATGCATTAATAGATCAGCAAAATACAAGTATTAAAGTATATAAAGTAGATAATGCAGCTGATTTATCTGAAAGTTACTTTGTGAATCCAGAAAACTTTGAGGATGTCACTAATAGTGTAAATATTACATTCCCAAATCCAAATCAATATAAAGTAGAGTTTAATACGCCTGATGATCAAATAACAACACCATATATTGTAGTTGTTAATGGGCATATTGATCCTAATAGTAAAGGTGATTTAGCTTTACGTTCAACTTTATATGGATATAATTCGAATATAATTTGGAGATCTATGTCATGGGACAACGAAGTAGCATTTAATAACGGATCAGGTTCTGGTGACGGTATCGATAAACCTGTTGTTCCTGAACAACCTGATGAGCCTGGTGAAATTGAACCAATTCCAGAGGATTCAGATTCTGACCCAGGTTCAGATAGTGGTTCAGATTCTGGCAGCGATTCTAATTCAGATAGCGGTTCAGATTCGGGTAGTGATTCTACATCAGATAGTGATTCAGATTCAGCGAGTGATTCAGATTCAACGAGTGATTCAGATTCAGCGAGTGATTCAGATTCAGCAAGCGATTCAGATTCAGATAGTGACTCAGACTCAAACAGCGATTCAGATTCAGATAGTGACTCAGACTCAGATAGCGATTCAGATTCAGACAGTGACTCAGACTCAGATAGCGATTCAGATTCCGACAGTGACTCGGATTCAGATAGCGATTCCGACTCAGACAGTGACTCAGATTCAGATAGCGATT
>NZ_KV830952.1:0-33878 GCF_001836945.1 Staphylococcus sp. HMSC062H10 | reverse complement strand
ACTCAGACAGCGACTCAGACTCAGATAGCGATTCCGATTCAGCGAGCGATTCAGATTCAGCAAGTGATTCAGACTCAGATAGCGACTCAGATTCCGATAGCGATTCCGACTCAGACAGCGATTCAGATTTAGCAAGCGATTCAGATTCAGCGAGTGATTCCGATTCAGCGAGTGACTCCGATTCAGATAGCGATTCCGACTCAGACAGCGATTCAGATTCCAACAGTGACTCAGACTCAGATAGCGATTCAGACTCAGACAGCGACTCAGATTCCGACAGCGATTCAGATTCGGATAGCGATTCAGATTCAGACAGCGATTCAGAATCAGATAATGACTCAGACTCAGACAGCGATTCGGATTCAGCGAGTGATTCCGACTCAGGTAGTGACTCCGATTCATCAAGTGATTCCGACTCAGACAGTGACTCAGACTCAGCGAGTGATTCCGATTCTGATTCAACGAGTGACACAGGATCAGACAACGACTCAGATTCATCAAGTGATTCCGACTCAGACAGTGATTCCGACTCAGACAGCGACTCCGAGTCAGGTTCTAACAATAATGTAGTTCCGCCTAATTCACCTAAAAATGGTACTAATGCTTCTAATAAAAATGAGGCTAAAGATAGTAAAGAACCATTACCAGATACAGGTTCTGAAGATGAAGCGAATACGTCACTAATTTGGGGATTCCTTGCATCATTAGGTTCATTACTACTTTTCAGAAGAGAAAAAGAAAATAAAGATAAGAATTAAGTAATAATGATATTAAATTAATCATATGATTCATGAAGAAGCCACCTTAAAAGGTGGCTTTTTTACTTGGATTTTCCAAATATATTGTTTGAATATAATTAATAATTAATTCATCAACAGTTAATTATTTTAAAAAGGTAGATGTTATATAATTTGGCTTGGCGAAAAAATAGGGTAAAAGGTAGGTTGTTAATTAGGGAAAATTAAGGAGAAAATACAGTTGAAAAATAAATTGCTAGTTTTATCATTGGGAGCATTATGTGTATCACAAAT
The DNA here is from genome assembly GCF_001836945.1 of Staphylococcus sp. HMSC062H10. Classification (NCBI taxonomy): domain Bacteria; kingdom Bacillati; phylum Bacillota; class Bacilli; order Caryophanales; family Staphylococcaceae; genus Staphylococcus; species Staphylococcus sp. HMSC062H10. The sequence continues at coordinate 32,847 of NZ_KV830952.1, read as the reverse complement.
TTGGGAAAGCAATCGTGCGAGTGCAGTGGTTTCTGGGGAGAAGAATCCATATGTATCTGAATCGTTGAAACTGACTGGGAGTAAAAGTACAGGTGTTACACCAGCAATGTATAAAGAAAATTTAGAATCTTTAATATCATCTTTATCATTTGCAGATTATGAAAAATATGAGGAACCAGAATACAAAGAAGCAGTTAAAAAGTATCAACAAAAATTTATGGCTGAAGATGATGCATTAAAAAAATTTTTTAGTGAAGAGAAAAAAATAAAAAATAGAAATACTAATACTAATACTAATACATCAAATTATCTGGGATTAACACACGAAAGATATGAGTCAATTTATAATTCATTAAAAAATCATCGTGAAGAATTTTCAAAAGAAATCGAAGAAATTAATAATAAAAATCCAGAGTTAAAAGAATATAACAATGAGGAACAAACTAAAGCTGATACGGAATTAAACACTCTTGAAAATCAAGTACTAATGATAGGTTATACATTTTATCACTCGAATAAAAATGAAGTAGAAGATTTATATAACAAATTAGATATGATTCTTGGTTATAAAGATGAAGAGAGAAAAAAGAAGAGGGCTACCAATCAAAGAATGTTCAATAATAAAAAAGAAGATTTAGAAACTATTATTGATGAATTCTTTGGAGAAATTGGACAACAAAGGCCAACATCTATACCAACATTAGCGCCTAAAGAAGAGAAAGAAACAAATACTAATAATGCTAATAAATTAAAATCTGACACTGAAGCAGCAAAAAATGACGAAACAAAAAGAAGCAAGAGGAGTAAAAGAAGTTTAAATACTCACAATCACAAATCTGCATCTCAAGAAGTAACTGCAGAACAAAAAGCTGACTACGAAAAAAGAGCTGAAGAAAGAAAAGCAAGATTTCTAGATAGACAAAAAAGTAAGAAAGAACCGGTTGTATCATTAGAATATGATTTTGAACATAAACAACGTGTTGACAACGCAAACGACAAGCAACTTGTTGTTTCTGCGCCAACAAAGAAACCGACACTACCTACATATACTGAAACGACTACGCAGGTTCCAATGCCTACAGTAGAACGTCAAACTCAAGAACAAATTGTTTATAAAGCACCGAAGCAATTGGCTGGATTAAATGGTGAAAGTCATAATTTCTCAACAACGCATCAAACGCCAATAACTTCAAATCATACTCACAATAATGTTGTAGAATTTGAAGAAACGTCGGCTTTACCTGGTAGAAAAACAGGTTCTTTAGTTGGTTTGAGTCAAATCGATTCATCTCATTTAACTGAACGTGAAAAACGTGTGATTAAGCGTGAGCATGTTAGGGAAGCTCAAAAATTAGTTGAAAACTATAAAGATACACATAGTTATAAAGACCGTTTGAATGCCCAACAAAAAGTAAATACATTAAGTGAAGGGCATCAAAAGCGATTTAATAAACAAATAAATAAAGTGTATAATGGCAAATAATTAATTCATGGCTGACATATAACTAATGACTTTGCCTCAAAAATAACAACACTTTAAACTAGCAATAAAATAATTCAAAGACATCATTTCAATGATGTCATTTAGTGTAGTCCACATTCTAAACAGGTGTGGACTATTACTTTTTTCACTTTATATTACGAAAAAATTATTATGCTTAACTATCTATATTAATCGTTAATTTTAAGGTGAAAAACAATAAAAATGTTAAGACAACGTTTACTTCAAGTTAATTATTATACTGAAAACTCTGGTATATAATGCTGTTAGTGAATATAACAGGAAAATTACATTGGTTATAACTTTGAGTCTATATAAAGGAGAAATAACAGATGAAAAAGAAATTATTTGTTTTAACTATGAGCACGCTATTTGCTACACAACTTATCAATTCAAATCACGCTAATGCATCAACAGAAAGTGTTGATAAAAACTTTGTAGTTCCAGAATCAGGAATTAATAAAATTATTCCAGCTTACGATGAATTTATGAGTGCACCAAAAGTAAATGTTAGTAATTTAGCTGACAACAAAAACTTTGTGGCTTCTGAAGATAAATTGAATAAGATTGCAGATCCTTCAGCAGCAAGTAAAATTGTAGATAAAAACTTTGCCGTACCAGAATCAAAATTAGGAAACATTGTACCAGAGTATAAAGAAATCAATAATCGAGTGAATGTAACAACAAACAATCCAGCTTCAAAACAAGTTGACAAGCAAATTGTTTCTAAAGGCCCAGAGGTTAATAGATTTATTACTCAAAATAAAGTAAACCATCGTTTCATCACTACGCAAACACACTACAAGAAAGTTATTACTTCATACAAATCAACACATGTACATAATCATGTAAACCATGCAACATCTTCTATCCATCAACATTTTACTATTAAACCATCAGAAGCACCTAGATATACACACCCATCTCAATCTCAATCGTTAATTATAAATCATCATTTTGCGGTGCCTGGATACCATGGTCATAAAGTTGTAACACCAGGACATGCTAGTATTAGAATTCATCACTTTTGTGCTGTACCTCAAATAAATAGTTTTAAGGTTATTCCATCATATGGTCACAATTCTCACCGCATGCATGTACCAAGTTTCCAAAACAATACAACTTCAGTTCATCAAAATTCTAAAGTAAATAAAACTTATAACTATAAATACTTTTATACTTATAAAGTAGTCAAAGGTGTAAAAAAACATTTCTCATTTTCAAAATCACACGGTTATAAAATTGTTAAACCAGCATTAAACATCAAAAATGTAAATTATCAATATGCTGTTCCAAGTTATAGCCCTACACACTACGTTCCTGAATTTAAGGGTAGCTTACCAGCACCACGAGTATAAATTTTGGCACTAAGTTTACGAGATATGATAAATACCTATTATTTTAAATATAGTCTGCAATCTATGAGGTTGTAGGCTATGTTTTTTGCAGTTTATCAATAAACACCCATCAACAAATTATACCTTTTTTCTACTTAGAAAGTTGAAAAGTAACGCAATCTTAAATAATCATTTTATTAATTAATATAAATATAAGACTCAAAATAATAGTTAATAGTTTGTTTATCGCAAGTTAATTATTGTTTCTAAAATATTGGTATATAATTTTCAATGGCGAAGAAAACAGGGTAAAAAAGTCGGTTTTTAAATCAAAGCAAATAAGGGAGCATAAACAAATGAAAAGGAAAGTGCTAGTACTAACAATGGGTGTAATTTGTGCAACTCAATTGTGGCATTCTAATCACGCAAACGCATTAGTGACAGAAAGTGTTGAAACTAATTTTGTTGTAAAAGATTCGGATAATAAAAATTTTTTACAAACCCATACTGAAATTACTACTGAGGAGAAATTTTCAATAGTAGAAAAGAGTCAATTAAATACACTAAAATCACTATCTAATGACAACTACATAGAATATGATTTACATACTAATCAAACTGGTAGTAAAAAAGGTTGGTTATATGGCTATAGTGAAATTGACTCATCACATTTCACAGACCGTGACAAACGCGCTATCAGACGTGATCATGTTAAAGAAGCACAAAACTTGATTAATGATTATAAATATACACAAAAATATGAAGACTTTGCTAAAGCTACTGCAAAGGTAAGTACACTTAGTCTGTCTCATCAAAATTATTTAAATAAACAAATTGATAAAGTGAATAATAAGATAGAGAAAACTGAAAAACCCTAATCCAAAGTAATTTATAAGTTATATATCTCGTTTTTAAATGACAATTTATCCCCGTAAATATAATAAATAATCTTTTCAAATTCCGCATAGATATAGAGACGCCAATAAACCTCTTTGTCTCGATATAATAGTCTGCAACGATTCATGTTGTAGGCTTTTTAATTTTACAAATAAGGCTAAATATATAAGTTCTGACACCTAAAATATAGAAAATACATAAAAGTAAGTATAGTTATTTTATTATAATTATTAAATTTTTATTAATTAATTGTAAAAATGTAGAATTATAATTAATTAACGTTTAATATTAAAATTAACTAAAAAGAAAGAGGTGTTAGTTATGACAGAATACTTATTAAGTGCTGGCATATGTATGGCAATTGTTTCAATATTACTTATAGGGATGGCTATCAGTAATGTTTCGAAAGAACAATACACAAAGAGGTTTTTCTTTTTCGCTACTAGTTGCTTAGTGTTAACTTTAGTTGTAGCTTCAAGTCTAAGTAGCTCAGCAAATGCATCACAAACAGGTAACGGCGTAAATAGAAGTGATTCTGAAGATCCAACAGTATACAGTGCAACTTCAACTAAAAAATTACATAAAGAACCTGCGACATTAATTAAAGCGATTGATGGTGATACGGTTAAATTAATGTACAAAGGTCAAACAATGACATTCAGACTATTATTGGTTGATACACCTGAAACAAAGCATCCTAAAAAAGGTGTAGAGAAATATGGTCCTGAAGCAAGTGCATTTACGAAAAAAATGGTAGAAAATGCAAAGAAAATTGAAGTCGAGTTTGACAAAGGTCAAAGAACTGATAAATATGGACGTGGCTTAGCGTATATTTATGCTGATGGAAAAATGGTAAACGAAGCTTTAGTTCGTCAAGGCTTGGCTAAAGTTGCTTATGTTTATAAACCTAACAATACACATGAACAACTTTTAAGAAAAAGTGAAGCACAAGCAAAAAAAGAGAAATTAAATATTTGGAGCGAAGACAACGCTGATTCAGGTCAATAATGCTCATTGTAAAAGTGTCACTGCTGCTAGTGGCACTTTTATAATTTTTAGATCACGATATGATTTATTATCCATTCAGAATTAAAAAAGTAAATAGTATCAAAAGCAAGTGTATTTAATATTAGAAAATAAAAATTTTAAATTTAGTATTAAAATGGAATATTACTATATATTTCAATGTGTATTATCACAGAAAATAAAATAATGCTTTACTTCTATATTTAAAAGTGTATAATGAAAGTTAAGTAATAAAGAGCGTGAAGAAAAATGTGAGTTATTTATATAGAATATTCTCCTTTTCATTTATGAATTTGTTACAAAATATTTAGTGCAAAAGCACGACGGAGGTATTCAATATGAATAACGGTACAGTTAAATGGTTTAATGCAGAAAAAGGTTTTGGTTTCATCGAAAGAGAAGATGGTAGCGACGTATTCGTACACTTCTCAGCAATCGCTGAAGATGGATACAAATCATTAGAAGAAGGCCAAAAAGTTGAATTCGACATCGTTGAAGGCGACCGTGGCGAGCAAGCTGCAAACGTAGTTAAAATGTAATTTTAACTTATTCAAACAGTCCTTATTATAGGGCTGTTTTTTTATGCTTTAAATCGATAGCAGTTGGTGTGGTAAAAGCACTAGCTGTTATTTTTTTGTCCAATAAATTTAGGTGGAGATCTAACAACATATAATGGTTCTAAAATAAATCGAACTGATGGAAAAGTTTTTTACTTTTGATCTGTCCGACTTTTGATTTTGAATATAAAAAAAGCGCCAATACAGAACTTTAATAATGACGAGAATTAAAGTCTGTATATGGCGATAACAAGAAGTAATGTTAAACACTCAAAATGTTTAACAATAATAGGATACCACATCGCATAATATCTTACTACTTAATTAATAATTTAACTAATCAACTTTTTGTTAATTTTTTATTAAGACTGATTAATTATTGAGAATATTTATTGTTTTTAAAATCTCATAATAATTCAGTAATCTTGTTTTCATTTAAAAGGCGAAATATTAAAATAATTAAATAAAAATATTGTGTTTAATTTACAGCGTCAAATATACTTATTTCTAATGCTTTGGGGTCTACTGAAACAAGTAGAGAATGATCGATGTTACTAACATTGCCATTCTCCAAATCTATTTCTGTGAGTATTTGGAAGCTACCATTAGGCAACGGTTTAACAATAGACAATTGCTTTTCCGCTTGTTGTATTAAAAAAGGTTTTGTAGATTGATTATTAATATGCCATTCACTCATGTATATTTTCACTCCTGATTTAAAATAGGGTTAGAAAGTTTATAGTTGAGACATTCATGTTCAACCAAAATTTTATTCAAATTCAATAAATGTCTTGTTTAAAATAGAAATATTGTAAATGTTATCGTCCAAAACTTCACCAGTTAAGTATTTGTTTTGAATTAAAATTTGGCAGTTAGTTAAGAAGTCTTGATAATCACGATCGCAAAAATAGTTTTCACGTGCATCTTTAGCATCGCCAAAAAAGTTAGCGACTGTTTCTGTTTCTCCATTATTCGAACGTTCAATATATAATTTGTAAAATTTAGCTATTGTATACTTTTGTTCTTTAGTTAGTTCATTCAAAATATTGGGCCTCCTGAAATATCATTTGTAATCTATACCCAATTTATTGCAAAACACAAACTAATTTAACTATTTGATGAAACGGTGTTAATAAGCTTTAACAAGCCTTAGTTTATATGGATCTATAAAATTATCTTTAATTGCATAGGGTGAAATAATATGTAGTCCATAACTTTTAACTGATTTTTCACTTACACCAAATTTATAAGCTTGATAGATAATTTTAGTACAATACGTAAATTTTTTGCTGTTCAAATTTAATGTAACTAGATAACGATGATTTGTATTTTCATAGTTTTTCTTAACCCAGTCAGCCGCTTTTTTACCTGCACCAGGATAGCTGCAACGATAAACTTTCATCCAATCATTTTTGCCACTTGCATAATTATATTTAAAAGATTCGAAGGATTGTGTAGTTGGTTTGTCGCCAGGCCCCTCAATTTGCAAAATCGTTTTATCATCAATCGCGATACTACAATGACCAAAAAATCCCCACATGACAGGCCCTTTTGTAATAATAATATCACCAGGTTGTAATTGGAATTTGTCATCTTGAATTTCTGAATACTTATTATCTGCAATTGTTTTTGGTGAGTTTATAGGGGATACGACAACGAATAATATAAGTACAATTATCGTTCGTTTAATATAGTTCACTTAAAAGCTCCTTGTTGAAGAAATATATGTAAATAGTCTTAAATTAGAATTGTAATCTTTAATAAGCTTGTAAGACTAAAACATATCTTAAATATTAAAGTATGAGAGTGTGAAATGTCTATTAAGAATAAAAAACAGTCTGAAACATCTTTGAGACGTTTCAGACTGGATATAAAATGAATTTCATTTATAGCACACCAAATATAAATGTGTATATTAATATAGCGAATCCAAAAATATAGAGAATGACAGTGAAACTTAAATAGGACTCTTTTTTAGATTCTTTGCCAGTTTTTTTCATTAATACGAGTATAAACGTAGCGGCAACTAAGAAAATTAATGCTAGCCAAAACAGAATTGCAAAATGTAAAGACATGTAAAACCCTCCTTATATACCGTAATTATTAACCTATAAAACTATAAAAAATAGGATAAATGTAATAGAGAACGAGTACGATATTTATAAAAAATAATATTTCACTTAACCAGTTTTTAGTTATCATTGCAATGGTAAAGGATACTATGAGTATCACACCACAAATGATAATACCAGGCAGGAGCCAACATAAATCATCTAAATCTTTATTATATGTGATTAAAATATTAAAGATAACAAAAGTGGTAGTAATAACTATATTGATAGCATTTAACAAAATGTTATTCATGACTGACACCTACTAGTATAAAAATAGCTTCTTAATAAATATGATAACACTATTTTCCAATAGGTAAATAAAAAGTATAGTTATTTTTAAATTATTATTTGTAGAATGCTAAAGTTTATTAATTCAAACAAGTGAGCATATATAGGGGTGTATAGTATTAATATGAAAAGAATATTTGTATACTAAAAACCCTTAAAGTTGTATAATTCGTTAATATTTTTAGAATCAGATAACAAAAAAATGTGCAAAATCACTTTTGCACATTTACAAATACTAGTTTTCTGATAAGATTAATAATAACACTTTAAATAGCGCTTAATAAATGAAGGGGGCAGGTCTTATGACGTTTTACAATTTCATCATGGATTTTCAAAATGATAACACACCATTTGGTATATTGGCCGAACACGTTAGTGAAGATAAAGCATTCCCTCGATTAGAAGAAAGACACCAAGTAATTAGAGCATATGTGATGTCTAATTACACAGATCATCAATTAATTGAAACTACAAATAGAGCTATTAGCTTATATATGGCAAATTAATTTGAGTAGTACCAATTATGATGTATTAGTGCATCCCAAATATCTTTTGTTTTAAAGTTTATTTCATCATTTCTTATCGAAAATGGTGTAATAATGTCTTTATCTAACCAAGTGTTTATAAGTTCATTTGGTACACCATCTAACAACATTTCACTTTTACTAATTATAAAACATTCCCAGTCAAGTGAAACATTTTGTGGATTCACATAATTACATTGATTATGATTATCCATAAATACTCACTCCTTTAAAATTCTGTACTCTTCATTACATTTTACCCCGTCACATTATCTTTTAAACTAAAATCATCATTACTTATGAAAAAATGTACATCAAAAGCAATGGTTTTCGCTACCGAAAAAGTTTAAATAATGGTTTAATATATTTGGTACTCATTTTAATAAAAAGAGAATACATTTTGAGTTATCAATACTTTTTATTGAAGAGGTGTTATTGTTGGCTAAAACGTTATATTTAATGCGCCACGGACAAACTTTGTTTAATTTTAAGGGACTAATTCAGGGATTTGGAGATTCGCCGCTAACAGAACTTGGAATCGCTCAAGCTCAAAAGGCACGTAGCTATTATGAAACTAAGGGGATAAACTTCGATTTATATGCATCATCAACGCAAGAACGCGCAAGTGACACACTTGAAAATGTTGCACCTAACCAATCGTATCAACGTTTTAAGGGACTGAAGGAATGGCATTTTGGATTATTTGAAGGTGAGTCAGTCTATCTATTTGATAATCTATACAAGCCTGAGGACTTATTCGGAGATCGAATTGTTCCTTTTAAAGGAGAGGCAAGGCAACAAGTTGAAGATCGCATTGTGAAAACTTTACATGACATTATGTCTCAAACAAAGAACAATGCATTAGTCGTGAGTCATGGAACAATAATGGGAGTATTTTTAAGATATTGCCTTAAACTAGATGAAGCATTAAAGCATAATATCGGTAATTGTAATATACTGAAATTTGAATATGACAATGGAACATTTAAATTTGTTGAGTTAATTGATCCAAATTTATAATAAATAAAGCGTTATACATGGACACAAGTATGTCTTTTGTATAACGCTTTTAAAATACTACTATATAACGCTTTAGAATAATAATTGAATAAGTTTTTGTAATATCATCAGAGCAACAATAATAATTATTATGCTTGATATTTTATTGATTATTGTTAATAATTTTCCGGTTTTATCAATTGATCCAATCATTTTTCCTAAAATTGCGAGTAAAAAGAACCATAACCATGAAACGCTAATACAAGCGATTGTAAACGCAATTTTATTGCTGCCACTATATAATGCAGCACTACTACCAATTACACCAATTGTATCTAAAATAGCATGTGGATTGAGTAATGAAACCGATAAAGCAAAACTTACTTGTTTCATTGGAGATATAATTTGAGCTTCTCCATCTGTTGAGGGTTTATCATGCCAAATGGTCCAAGCCATATACATCAAGAAAATTAAACCAACTATATAAATAATTGCTTGAAGTACAGGTAAAGACATAATAATGATAGATACTCCTACCACTGCAATAATAATAAGTAAGCTGTCTGACAACCCGGCTGTAATTATTGCAGGCAATACATATCTATATTTTGGTTGATTAGCTCCTTGGTTAAAAATAAATACATTTTGTGCACCTAAAGGTAAAATTAGACCAATCGCTAAGATAAATCCATGAATAATTGCGGTTACCATTAAGTTTTGACACCCCTAAAACATAGAATATTCTGAAAAAACTTATTGATATCATATCAAATAAAAAACAACTACTCAATAGTAAAGTAGTTGTATGAAAAATAGGTTGATATATGATTTGAATTTATGAGAAATGTAGAATATATAAAACTGTATTACTTATTAATCAAATCATAAAAAAGCCAATGTTCATCGAAATAGGTATTTCCGATTTTTATTGCATTTTTCTCAAAACCAAGAATGTCGAATCCTAGTGCACTATAGAAAACTTTAGCACCTATGTTGTTTGACACAATTGATGTAAGTAAAGATTCGTAATTGTTCTGCCGTGCATAATTAATAATGAAATTAATGAGCTCGCTATTAATCGATTTATCGTTATTAGTAACAAAGTTGTATTTAATTAATGATTTATGTTCTTTTCCAACGTATCGAATTTGTTCTAAGGCAGCTGTTGCGATAAGTGTTTCGTTTTCATAACAGCCAAATACAATACATTTCGGTGAACCTTGATTTAAAATGTCATGTATTAAGGTGTCAGTCATTGTTTGACTATAATGTGAATCTTGAGTGAATTCTTCATTGACTGTCGAAACAAGTCTCTTATACTCATTAAAATCATTATTCGTTAATGTTTTAATTTCAATCATTACTGACCTCCTTAATCATTATTAAGAAAGATTTTGTACTAAAAAAATTTCTTAATTACATATTAAAATGTTTATTAAAATTTTGCAATCATTGATTTATATGCACATTCTTGTAAATGGATTATCAATTTAATTATATTTATTTTTAAGTTCAGGGAATTATGGAATTGGTTATTGGTCGACACTGGACTTTTATTTGTAGACGGTATGCGAAGAAGTCAAGCCAGTATTGGAACCGGTCACATTTATGATGACTAAGGGACAATCATTTTCAGTTAAATATTGCCAGAAATTTCAATCACGATTAGAAAAAATAACCAACCAAAAATTTTTGGTTGGCAAATTTGAATTTTATGTGAATTTTATTAATAACGTTGAATAATCACTTTAAGTTAATGTTAATCTACAACATTTACAATTAAATCGACATTAATATTTCCTTGAGTCGCTTTTGAATATGGACAAAATTCATGAGCCATTTGTAAATATTTTTCAGCTTCTTCTTGAGATATAACATTTTTAATTGTCGCATCAATTGAAACACTTAATTTAGGACTTTCTGAGTCTGGATCATCTTCTAGTCTCACTGTTAGTGTTACTTCTGGATGAGCATCACGCACTTTGTTTTGCTTTAAAATTAGGTCGAAGGCACCGTTGAAGCAAGATGCATAACCTGCTGCAAATAATTGTTCGGGGTTAGTAGCTTTACCATCTGCTTGAGCAGGCGGAACGATATCAATATCTAATGCTTGATCATCAGTATAAACATGTCCTTTACGTCCGCCAACATTCGTCGCTTTAGTTTCATAATGTATTGCCATTCTTATAACCTCCTAATTTAAAATACATTTATGCTTTACCCATTCGAAAATACCTTAATCATTTTCATTTATAGCATTGTTTGATTGAAGGATAAAAAGTTGTTGTTTACAATAAAAATAATGAGTATCTGAAATGAGGGATTTACTATGACACATGTGGAAGTAGTAGCGACTATCACGCCACAATTACATATCGAAGAAACTTTAATTCAAAAAATTAATCATCGTATTGATGCAATAGACGTATTAGAATTACGAATTGATCAAATTGAAAATGTCACAGTTGATCAAGTGGCAGAAATGATTACAAAGCTGAAGGTTATGCAAGATTCATTTAAATTATTAGTTACGTATCGTACAAAGTTACAAGGTGGATATGGGCAATTTACAAATGACTCGTATCTTAATTTAATATCAGACTTAACAAATATCAATGGCATAGATATGATTGATATAGAATGGCAAGCAGATATTGACATTGAAAAACATCAACGAATCATTACACATTTGCAACAGCATAATAAAGAGGTGATTATATCACATCATAATTTCGAAAGTACGCCTCCGTTAGATGAATTGCAATTTATATTTTTTAAAATGCAAAAGTTCAACCCAGAATACGTTAAATTAGCAGTAATGCCACATAATAAAAATGATGTGTTAAATTTATTGCAGGCAATGTCTACATTTTCAGATACTATGGACTGCAAAGTTGTTGGTATTTCAATGTCTAAACTTGGACTAATAAGTAGAACGGCTCAAGGCGTTTTTGGTGGTGCGTTGACTTATGGTTGTATCGGAGAACCACAAGCTCCAGGACAGATTGATGTTACTGATTTAAAAGCACAAGTGACTTTATACTAATAAAATGAATTAGGTTGCTTTTGTGTAAGTGCTGTCTTATAATTGAGAAGTATTATCATTGTTCGTGGAGGAGCGATTTTAGATGGAATTACAACAAGCAATAGCTAATAGAAGAAGTGTGAAAAAATTTAAAAGAGATATGCACATAGATGACGCATTGCTATATCAAGCAATTGAGAAAGCTGCTGATGCTCCAAATCACGGAATGAGGGAACCATGGAGAGTTGTGCATGTTCCGAAAGACAGATTAGGAGATATGAGTAAGGATATTTCTAAATTTGCATTTCCTAATGAATTAGATAAGCAACAATGTCATTATGATGCAGTAACGAAACTAGGTGGCATGTTATTGCTTATTTTAAAAACAGATCCAAGACAACGTCAAAATGATGAAAACTACTTTGCATTTGGTGCATATGCACAAAATCTTATGTTGTTACTTTATGAAGCGGGAATAGGTACATGTTGGAAATCGCCATTATATATCTATGATCCTAAAGTAAGAAAAACACTTGGTATAAAGAAAGACGAAGTTCTTGCTGGATTCTTATATTTAACGGATTTAGAAGAAGATATGCCTAAAGCACCACGTAAAAATAGAAACTTAATTACATTATATTAATATGTATAATTATAGAAACATTAATAAAAGCTGAGACATGAATTGATGGACATCTATCGAGTTAGAGATTTAATCTAACTTACTAGAGTCGGTACAATCACAGTCTCAGCTTTTTATTGTGCAGTATAAACTCATTTTTATTTTAGTATTTATTTAAAAGTTTCTGCTAAAAATGATTCAACTTGTTCAGGTGATTTAGCATTTGCTGAATGAAGGTGTGCAATTTTGTCACCGTTTTTAAATACTAGCAAGCTAGGGATACCCATAACTTCATTTTCAACAACGACATCTTCTAATTCATCACGATTGACAGTATACCATTGATAACCATTATATTGTTCAACGATTGGATCAATCCACATATCCATCGCACGACAATCAGGGCACCATCCTGCCTCGAATTTAACAATTACAGGTGTATCGCTATTAATTACAGATTTAAATGATTCATTACTTTTGATTGCTTGCATTATAACAACTCCTCTAGATAGTTTAATAATTTTTATTATAGCTAAATTTATATCATAATAAAAAATTTTAGCTTCAAAATGAAAGCCTTTTGCTATGGAAAATGATATATTTATGTTAAATACATAAAGGAGGTTGCAGTCGTATGATTAAATTTTACCAATATAAGAATTGTACAACTTGTAAAAAGGCAGCAAAGTTTTTAGATGAATATGGCGTAAGTTATGAACCAATTGATATCGTTCAACATACACCTACAATAAATGAATTTAAAACAATAATTGCAAATACAGGCGTAGAAATTAATAAATTGTTTAACACACACGGTGCGAAATATCGTGAGCTTGATTTGAAAAATAAATTACAAACTTTATCAGATGATGAAAAGTTAGAGTTGTTATCATCTGATGGTATGTTAGTAAAGCGTCCTCTAGCAGTCATGGGTGATAAAATAACATTAGGATTCAAAGAAGATCAATATAAAGTGACTTGGTTAGCGTAAGCATAATGTAAACGTTTACTAAATATCTCGAAATTTAGATTCATTACATGTAAAATGAAATAAGCTATACAATTGTTAATTTTTATAAATATAGTTGAATAGCATCTAGCCTTATGGCATCATTAATGATGTAAAGATTAATTAGGAGGGGATTCTCTTGGCAGTACCAAATGAATTGAAATATTCAAAAGAGCATGAATGGGTTAAAGTTGAAGGTAATGTAGCAACAATCGGAATCACAGAATACGCACAAAGCGAGTTAGGTGATATTGTTTTTGTTGAATTACCAGAAACTGATGATGAAATTAATGAAGGGGATACGTTTGGTAGCGTAGAATCAGTAAAAACTGTATCAGAATTATATGCACCAATCTCTGGTAAAGTAGTTGAGGTCAACGAAGAACTAGAAGATAGTCCTGAATTTGTAAATGAATCTCCATATGAAAAAGCATGGATGGTAAAAGTAGAAGTTAGTGATGAAAGTCAGCTTGAAGCATTATTATCAGCTGAAAAATACGCAGAAATGATTGGTGAATAATCACCGTATGACTCCTTAATCTAAGATTGAGGAGTTTATTTTTAGTCTGAGTAAGTAAATAATATGAAAGAAGATTTATTAGGTACTATTATTTGGAGCACTGGTAGATTTTATTATTCAAGAATGATGAAAATACTGAATTTAGCTATTTTAAAAATAAAAATTGGGGGAGTTAATATGCTAAACATTCAAGACATTAGTCATCTTTCTAAAAAGGAGCAAAAAGCATATAAGCGTTTCGTAGAATCTGTAGAAAACGGTAATTTACCAGTACTACCATGTATTGAAATGGATCTAAAAGAGATGCAAGAAGAAACATTAAACCAGAGTAAGATTGGTGGAATGCCATTTTTAAAATCTTTTAAAGATATACCATTAGATGAAAATAATGTACCAATGGTATTGTTAGCACAGATTAATTTGAATGATCTTCCAGAACAACAAGAATTATTTCCTGTAAATGTAGGGATATTGCAGTTTTGGATTAGTTCAGAAGATCAAATGTATGGTATGTCTGAAAATTTAAAGGGAAACAATATAAACTCAAGGCTTGTTTATATAAAAGAGCCAATTTCAAATTTATCACTCGAAAATATTCAAGCGCATTTGAAGTCATTAAATGCTGATAATGAGGATATCCCGTTCAGTGGAGCATTTTCTATAGAATTTAGATTGTCGAAACAAACTATTACATGTACTGATTATAAGTATGATGAGGACGTGCTTGCATTGTGGAATAAAGTCAATCCATCCTTCGCACTAAAATCAATGTTTGATGGATATGATGAATTAATGGAACCTGTGTGTAACACATTTACTGCTAAGGAACCATTTAATCAACTTGGTGGTTATCCATATTTTGACCAAATAGATCCAAGAACGAACAATCAAGAACTGAAAATGTATGATAGAGTCTTACTGCAAATTGATTCTACAAGAGATGGTAATTCTTCGATTATATGGGGTGATTTAGGTATTGCCAATATCTTAGTAAAATCTACTGACCTTGAGGCTATGAAGTTTGATGATTACATGTATTCATGGGATTGCAGCTAAGAGAATCATAAAAATATATTACTTTAATAAGTGTAGTATCTATAGATCAATCTAGGGAGTGGGACAGAAATGATAAGGTAGTGGGACAGAAATGATATTTTCTCAAAATTTATTTCGTCGTCCCACCCCAACTTGCACATTATTGTAAGCTGACTTTTCGTCAGCTTCTGTGTTGGGGCCCCGCCCAACTTGCATTGTCTGTAGAATTTCTTTTCGAAATTCTCTATGTTGGGGACCACCCCAACTTGCATTGCTTGTAAGCTGACTTACCGTCAGCTTCTATGTTGGGGCCCCGCTATAATTGAAAAATGTTTGTTATAAGTGTATTTTCTTTTGGTTAACTGTTGGTAATATAATATTGTAGATTTTAGGATGTTGATTTATGGTTTAATCATTGTCTGCTTATGTAAAATGTCTCATCTAGTAAAACAGGGTTTTTGTAATCATTATATTAAGCTAGTTTAAATTTTTTGTGATTTATGTTTTATTCATACCAATTTTGTGAAATGATACAGTGACAGATGTTTATTGATTTTAAAGGGTGATGATGATGGCTATTGTAAATAAAGTGATAATTGTTGAAGGAAAATCTGATAAAAAAAGGGTGCAACAGGTTATTGCAGAACCAGTCAATATTATTTGTACTCATGGAACAATGAGTATAGATAAGCTTGATGATATGATAGAATCACTATATGATAAACAAGTTTTTGTATTAGCCGATTCTGATGACGAAGGAGATCGAATTAGAAATTGGTTTAAACGTTATTTGAGTGAAAGTGAACATATATTTATTGATAAAACTTACTGCCAAGTTGCGAATTGCCCCAAACAATATTTGGCGTATGTACTTTCAAAACATGGCTTTACTTGTAAGAAAGAAACACCTTTCTTACCGAATATAAATAATGAAAGGTTAGTTTTAGTAAATGAATAATTCATTAGACATCAAAGATGTAACTACATTTTATGAGGAAGACAAACATTTAATCTTTGGTTATACACCAACTTGTGGTACTTGTAAGGTTTCAGAAAGAATGTTAGACATTGCTAATGAAATATTGCAGTTGCCATTATTGAAAATAGACTTAAACTTTTATCCTCAGTTTTGTAAAGATATGCAAATCATGTCTACGCCGATTTTATTGTTGATGAATAAAGATAAAGAAGTAAAACGAATTTATGCATTTCAATCGGTGACTGATTTGTTAGAAAATTTAAAATAGTTATTGACGAAATTTTACTAAGGTGTTAGGATTAATACAAATTAAATGATGCGTAAACTCTTATCGAGAGTGGTGGAGGGATGTGCCCTACGAAGCCCGGCAACCGTCTTATATAGAAATGGTGCCAATTCACATAAAGTTTTAACTTTTGAAGATGAGAGAAACAATACTACTATTGCTTTCTCAATTTTTCTATCGATATTGAGAAAGCATTTTTTATTTTATTAAGCAACACAGGGAGGAATCAACGTGATTGAATTAAAAGAAGTTGTTAAAGAATATCGGACTAAAAATAAAGAAGTCCTTGCTGTAGATCACGTTAATTTATCGATTCAAGCAGGATCGATTTATGGCGTCATTGGTTTTTCTGGAGCAGGAAAAAGTACTTTGATTCGAATGTTTAATCATTTAGAAGCGCCTACATCAGGTGAAGTTATTATAGATGGAGACCATATAGGCCAATTGTCCAAAAATGGATTAAGAGCAAAAAGACAAAAAGTAAGTATGATCTTCCAACATTTTAATTTGTTATGGTCAAGGACTGTGTTAAAAAATATTATGTTTCCGCTTGAAATTGCAGGTGTCCCTAGAAGGAGAGCAAAGCAAAAAGCATTAGAACTTGTCGAACTCGTCGGTTTAAAAGGTAGAGAAAAGGCTTATCCATCAGAGTTATCAGGTGGACAAAAGCAACGTGTTGGGATTGCACGAGCGTTAGCTAATGATCCAACGGTCTTGCTTTGTGATGAGGCAACAAGTGCACTTGATCCGCAAACAACAGATGAAATTTTAGATCTACTACTAAAAATTAGAGAACAACAAAATTTAACAATTGTACTAATTACGCATGAAATGCATGTCATTCGTCGTATTTGTGATGAAGTTGCAGTTATGGAAAGTGGTAAAGTGATAGAACATGGGCCGGTGACACAGGTTTTTGAAAATCCTCAACACACTGTGACAAAACGATTTGTGAAAGAAGATTTAAATGATGATTTCGAAACATCTTTAACAGAATTAGAGCCATTAGAAAAAGATGCTTATATCGTTAGATTAGTTTTCGCTGGTTCAACAACAACCGAGCCTATTGTATCTAGTCTATCAACTGCCTATGATATTAAAATTAATATTTTAGAAGCAAATATTAAAAATACAAAAAATGGAACAGTCGGCTTTTTAGTTCTGCATATTCCATATATTTCAAGTGTAGATTTCGGAAAATTCGAAAAAGATTTAATTGAGCGACAAGTTAAAATGGAGGTGTTAAGACATGGGTAAATCATTTAGTGAAATTATAAATGAAATGATTACAATGCCTAATATTCAGTGGCCAGAAGTTTGGACTGCAATAGTCGAAACACTATACATGACGGTCGTCTCAACTATATTTGCATTTATACTCGGCCTTATTTTAGGTGTGTTATTATTCTTGTCTGCTAAAGGTAAGTCTATTGGCGCAAGGCTATTTTATTCTATTGTTTCTTTCATTGTTAACTTATTTAGAGCGATACCATTTATTATTTTAATTTTATTATTAATTCCATTTACAAGTTTGATACTTGGAACGATAAGTGGTCCGACAGGTGCGTTACCAGCCTTGATCATTGGCGCAGCGCCGTTTTATGCAAGGCTTGTAGAAATTGCTTTTAAAGAAATTGATAAAGGTGTCATCGAAGCGGCCTGGTCAATGGGTGCTAATACTTGGACAGTAATTCGTAAAGTCCTCTTACCTGAAGCCATGCCAGCATTAGTTTCTGGTATTACAGTAACTGCTATCGCTTTAGTTGGATCAACAGCGGTTGCAGGTGTCATAGGTGCAGGTGGTTTAGGGAACTTGGCTTATTTAACAGGTTTTACTCGGAATCAAAATGATGTGATTTTAGTATCAACAGTCTTTATTTTAATTATTGTATTTATAATCCAATTCATTGGTGATTGGCTTACAAATAAACTTGATAAACGATAAATTGGGGGTTTCATTTTATGAAAAAATTATTTGGTTTTATTTTAGTATTAACATTTGCAGTTGTATTAGCAGCTTGTGGTAATGGAGACAAAGGTGGTAGTGATGATAAGAAAATTACTGTAGGCGCATCACCAGCGCCGCATGCTGAAATTTTAGAAAAAGCAAAACCATTATTAGAGAAAAAAGGTTACAAACTTGAAATTAAAACAATTAACGATTATACAACGCCTAATAAGTTACTAGATAAAGGTGAAATTGATGCAAACTTTTTCCAACATACACCTTATTTAAATACAGAGAAAAAGGATAAAGGTTATAAAATTGTTAGTGCCGGCAATGTTCATTTAGAACCTATGGCTGTGTATTCTAAAAAATATAAAAGCTTAAAAGAATTACCAAAAGGCGCAACAGTCTACGTATCTAATAATCCAGCTGAACAAGGTCGTTTCTTAAAATTCTTCGTTGATGCAGGTTTAATTAAAATCAAAAAAGGCGTAAAAATTGAAGATGCTAAGTTTAGTGATATTACAGAGAATAAAAAAGATATTAAGTTTAATAATAAACAATCAGCAGAATTCTTACCTAAAATCTATCAAAATGAAGACGCGGATGCTGTTATCATTAATTCAAACTTTGCAATCGAACAAAAATTAAATCCTAAAAAAGATTCTATTGCTGTAGAAAGTGCGAAAGATAATCCTTATGCAAACTTAATTGCTGTTAAAGAAGGACATCAAGATGATAAGAAAATCAAAGCATTAATTGAAGTATTACAATCTAAAGATATTCAAGACTTCATTAATGAAAAATACAACGGTGCAGTTATTCCTGCTAAATAATTATTAATGGCTCAGTAACGTGGTGTTGCTGGGCTTTTTAATTTAAACAGGTATTTATATGAAATTTAGGAATGAGATGCTATTACGGATAAAGTAAAATCCTATATGCATGCGTGCTACTCATTTATTCTTATTTTTAATTTCACATGGATAGTGACTACTACATCATAAATCATTAGTGATTCTTTATTATTTCTGTCCCACTCCCTCAAGTTAATGATGAATCTATTTCGCTAGTTATAAAATGACGTCAAATCAATATCAAAATTTATTTAAGTAAAATGTTTAGATAATTTTTCAGTGGGTAAGTATTATATATAACATTTAATTATTCCGAGGAGGCATTTATTATGGCAGACGAAAGTAAATTCGAACAAGCAAAAGGTAATGTTAAAGAAACAGTAGGTAATGTTACTGATAATAAAAATTTAGAAAACGAAGGTAAAGAAGATAAAGCTTCTGGTAAAGCGAAAGAATTCGTTGAAAATGCAAAAGAAAAAGCAACTGATTTTATTGATAAAGTAAAAGGTAACAAAGGAGAGTAATTTTACTTTTTATTCCTAATACACTGCACATGCCACTTAGTCGGTATAACCATCGGCTAGGTGGTTTTTTGTATTATAAAAGTGGATACCAAAATTTATTAATAATTATTTTAATGTTAGAAAAAAACTAAATAAAAACTCGCTAATGATATCCAATAATATGTATACAAAACGAGACATATATTGCATATGATTAACGAGCAACTGAATATATTTTAGCACCCCTAAAATGATTATTCATTTTCAGCGGTAATTCGACCTAAAGTCAAACTTACAATAAAACCGATGATAAATACTACTAATGAAACGAACCACATCACGATATTAGTTGGTAAACCTGGAAATACTGCAAAGAGGGAGCCAACAACAAAACCAATGATTAATGCAAAAGTCATTAGTTTATGATGTGTTAGGAAATACTGGATAATTTTGCTTGAAATAATGAATCCAGCAAGCACGCCAAATCCGACTGCAAGTAATATAGGAAGACCGGTAAAGTTAAGTTTAACAACTTCAGATATGGCTAGCATGACTGTGCCATAGACGCCAAATACTAATAACATAAATGACCCTGAAATACCTGGGAGTAACATAGCACTTGATGCACACATACCTGCAATAAAGTATTTAATAATAAGACCAGTTGATAGAGTAAGTGTTTCTCCAGCATGTTTATCGCCATTATTCATTAATGTAATAACAATTAAGATAGCGATACCAGCTATAACCATCATGTAATGTTTAGTTGTAAATGACGTTTTATAGTTAGAAATTTTCAATAAATATGGAAGGATACCAATGATTAATCCACCAAAGAAAAACATAGTTGGAATATGGTGTTGGCTTAATAAATAATTAAAGAGATTACTTAGTGATCCCATTGCCAGTAACATTCCAATTATAATGGGGATTAAAAAAGTAAAACTTGGCCAAAAACGTCGGGAGAAAATGCCGCTAATTGAAGCGATAAATTGATTGTATATACCTAACAACAATGCGATAGTACCACCGCTAACACCAGGTACCAAGTCACTCGTTCCCATAGCAAAACCTTTTAGAATATTAATCCATTTAAATTGTTGCATGAATAACTCCTTTCAAACGATTGGAATAAAATCATAAATAGCATCATACCATATTACAAATGTCCTAGTGAAATGATAACATATTTTAAATTCATAAAATCCATTGAGAAATTATGTGCACTTATTATCATTTATATTTTTAAAGAGAGCGGATTAGAGTTGTACTTTAGAGTTATTAAAAATAATAAAAAGGGTTTAAGTTGTTTATATTAAGGTATAAGTAAGTTATAATTAACTGAACGCATTATTACAAAGTCTTTTTGACTACAAATTAAAATTATTATAAACTAGTTAAGAAAACTTTATATTTTACGGAGGGAATATAAAATGGCATCAACATTAGAAATCAAAGACCTACATGTGTCTATTGAGGATAAAGAAATCTTAAAAGGTGTTAACTTGACAATTAACACTGATGAAATACATGCGATTATGGGACCAAACGGGACAGGTAAATCAACTTTATCATCTGCAATTATGGGACACCCAAGCTATGAAGTAACTAAAGGAGAAGTACTTTTAGACGGTGTAAATATTTTAGAATTAGAAGTTGATGAAAGAGCAAAAGCAGGATTATTCTTGGCAATGCAATATCCATCAGAAATTACAGGTGTTACAAATGCTGATTTCATGCGTTCAGCAATCAATGCGAAACGTGAAGAAGGACAAGAAATCAACTTAATGCAATTTATTAAAAAATTAGATAAAAATATGGATTTTCTAGACATAGATAAAGACATGGCACAACGTTATTTAAATGAAGGTTTCTCAGGTGGAGAGAAGAAACGTAACGAAATCTTACAATTAATGATGTTAGAACCTAAGTTTGCAATCTTAGATGAAATCGATTCAGGGTTAGACATCGATGCATTAAAAGTTGTATCTAAAGGTATTAACCAAATGCGTGGGGAAAACTTTGGTGCATTAATGATTACACACTATCAACGATTATTAAATTACATTACTCCTGATAAAGTACATGTAATGTATGCTGGTAAAGTCGTTAAATCTGGTGGTCCAGAATTAGCAAAACGTCTTGAAGAAGAAGGATATGAATGGGTTAAAGAAGAGTTCGGTTCAGCTGAATAATCTTATTAATACAGTATCCATGAGATGTTCATCTATATATGATGAAAATGAACATTTATACGAAATAGTAAATTTCATCAAGTAGGAGGAAAAAGTTATGACAACTGATATTTTGAACATTTCTGAAGAACAACTTGTTGATTATTCTAAAGCCCACAATGAACCTTCTTGGATGACAGAATTACGTAAAAAAGCTTTGAAATTAACAGAAACTTTAGAAATGCCAAAACCTGATAAAACAAAATTAAGAAAATGGGATTTTGATTCTTTTAAACAACACGATGTAAAAGGTGATGTTTATCAATCTTTATCACAATTACCTGAGTCAGTAAGAGAAATTATTGACGTAGATCATTCTAAAAACTTAGTAATTCAACATAATAATACGATTGCGTACACACAAGTTGATGATAATGCATCGAAAGATGGCGTTATCGTTGAAGGTTTAGCAGACGCTCTTATGAACCATAGTGATTTAGTACAAAAGTACTTTATGAAAGATGCAGTAACAGTAGATGAACATCGTATCACAGCGCTACACACGGCATTAGTTAATGGTGGCGTATTTGTTTATGTTCCTAAAAATGTAGTTGTAGAACATCCAGTACAATACGTTGTGTTGCACGACGACGAAAATGCAAGTTTTTATAACCATGTCATCATCGTTACTGAAGAAAGCGCCGAAGTCACATATGTTGAAAATTACTTATCAAATGCATCTGGTGAAGGAAATCAATTAAATATTATTTCTGAAGTGATTGCTGGTGCAAATTCAAATATCACATATGGCTCAGTGGACTATATGGATAAAGGCTTTACAGGCCATATCATTCGACGTGGTATTACTGAAGCGGATGCCTCAATTAATTGGGCACTAGGTTTAATGAATGAGGGTAGCCAAATTATTGATAATACAACCAATTTATTTGGTGATCGTTCAACAAGTTCACTTAAATCAGTAGTTGTAGGTACAGGCGAACAAAAAATTAATCTAACATCTAAAATCGTACAATATGGTAAAGAAACAGATGGTTATATCCTTAAACATGGTGTTATGAAAGAACATGCATCATCTGTATTTAATGGTATCGGCTACATTAAGCATGGTGGAACTAAATCAATTGCTAATCAGGAATCACGTGTATTAATGTTATCTGAACATGCTCGTGGTGACGCGAATCCAATTTTATTAATTGATGAAGATGATGTACAAGCTGGTCATGCTGCATCAGTAGGTCGTGTTGATCCAGATCAACTTTACTATTTAATGAGTCGTGGTATTTCTCAAAGAGAAGCGGAACGTCTTGTTATACATGGTTTCTTAGATCCAGTAGTACGTGAATTACCTATCGAAGACGTTAAACGTCAATTGAGAGAAGTAATTGAACGTAAAGTTTCTAAATAATATTTTGAAAATAAAAGTTTGTAATAGATATAGACTGTCGATATTGGTATAAGACTAATACAACGTCAGTATTTAAATGATTAGGATTTTTATTTAAGAAAGGTCGTGAATGAAGTGGCCGAACACTCATTTGACGTTAATGAAGTAATCAAGGATTTTCCGATATTAGATCAAAAAGTCAATGGCAAACGTTTAGCATATCTTGATTCAACAGCGACAAGTCAAACGCCTGTGCAAGTGTTAAATGTTTTAGAGGATTACTACAAGCGTTATAATTCAAACGTTCATCGTGGTGTTCATACATTAGGATCATTGGCAACTGATGGGTATGAAAATGCCCGTGAAACCGTTCGTCGTTTTATTAATGCGAAGTATTTTGAAGAAATCATTTTTACACGCGGAACAACTGCGTCGATTAACCTTGTAGCACATAGCTATGGTGATGCAAATGTTGAAGAGGGCGATGAAATTGTTGTCACTGAAATGGAACATCATGCCAATATTGTTCCTTGGCAACAGTTAGCAAAACGTAAAAATGCGACATTGAAATTTATACCAATGACAGCTGACGGTGAATTAAACATCGAAGATATTAAGCAAACGATTAATGATAAAACAAAGATCGTAGCTATTGCACATATTTCTAATGTACTCGGTACAATTAATGATGTTAAAACCATTGCAGAAATAGCTCATCAACATGGTGCAATTATCAGTGTTGATGGGGCACAAGCAGCACCACATATGAAACTTGATATGCAAGAAATGAATGCTGATTTTTATAGTTTTAGTGGTCATAAAATGCTTGGACCAACAGGTATTGGCGTATTATTTGGTAAACGTGAGTTACTACAAAAAATGGAACCGATTGAGTTCGGTGGCGACATGATTGATTTTGTAAGTAAGTATGATGCAACATGGGCTGATTTACCTACTAAATTTGAGGCGGGTACTCCATTAATTGCTCAAGCAATTGGGCTTGCAGAAGCTATTCGCTATTTAGAACGCATAGGTTTTGATGCAATTCATAATTATGAACAAGAATTAACGATATATGCTTATGAGCAAATGTCTGCAATTGAAGGAATTGAAATTTATGGCCCGCCAAAGAATCGTCGTGCAGGTGTAATAACGTTTAATTTACAAGATGTACATCCACACGATGTTGCTACAGCCGTAGATACAGAAGGTGTAGCAGTTAGAGCTGGGCATCATTGTGCGCAACCGTTAATGAAATGGTTAAATGTGTCTTCAACAGCTAGAGCGAGTTTTTATATATACAACACGAAAGAAGACATTGATCAGTTAATAAATGCCTTGAAACAAACGAAGGAGTTTTTCTCTTATGAATTTTAATAATCTAGATCAATTATATAGATCTGTCATTATGGATCATTATAAAAATCCTAGAAATAAAGGTGTATTAGATAACGGGTCTATGACAGTAGATATGAATAACCCGACATGCGGTGACCGTATACGACTAACATTTGATATAGAAGATGGCATTATAAAAGATGCTAAGTTTGAAGGTGAAGGTTGTTCGATTTCAATGGCAAGTGCATCGATGATGACACAAGCTGTTAAAGGTCATTCACTTGGAGAAGCAATGCAAATGAGCCAAGAATTTACGAAAATGATGCTTGGTGAAGACTATGTGATTACAGAAGAAATGGGAGATATTGAAGCATTGCAAGGTGTATCTCAATTCCCAGCTCGTATTAAATGTGCCACATTAGCTTGGAAAGCATTGGAAAAAGGTACTGTTGCTAAAGAAGGTAAAGCAGAAGGTACGACTGAAGAAGAATAGAATGCTGTTAATCATAGATGATTTTGATATTAGACATATAAAAGTATAAAAATTTTTATAAGATGTCATGTCATTGTTATAATATGGTTTACATCATGAATTAAAAACTTACGCACGCCGTTGTAAATATATTTTTAAGGAGTGATTGAAATGGCTAAAAAAGCACCTGATGTTGGGGATTATAAATATGGATTCCACGACGATGATGTGTCCATTTTCAGATCAGAACGTGGTTTAACTGAGAATATCGTTAGAGAAATTTCTAACATGAAAAATGAGCCGGAATGGATGTTAGATTTCCGTCTTAAATCATTAAAATTGTTTTATAAAATGCCAATGCCTCAATGGGGTGGCGACTTATCAGAATTGAATTTCGATGACATTACTTACTATGTAAAGCCTTCAGAACAAGCTGAACGTTCATGGGATGAAGTGCCAGAAGAAATTAAAAGAACTTTCGATAAATTAGGAATTCCTGAAGCTGAACAAAAATATTTAGCTGGCGTTTCTGCTCAATATGAATCTGAAGTTGTTTACCATAATATGGAAAAAGAACTTGAAGAAAAAGGTATTATCTTTAAAGATACAGATAGTGCTTTACAAGAAAATGAAGAATTATTCAAAAAATACTTTGCTTCTGTAGTACCTGCAGCAGATAACAAATTTGCGGCGTTAAACTCAGCAGTATGGTCAGGTGGTTCGTTCATTTATGTACCTAAAAATATCAAACTAGATACGCCACTACAAGCTTATTTCCGTATTAACTCTGAGAACATGGGTCAATTTGAACGTACATTAATCATTGCTGATGAAGGTGCTTCTGTACATTACGTAGAAGGTTGTACTGCACCAGTTTATACAACTAGTTCTTTACACTCTGCTGTTGTGGAAATCATTGTGCATAAAGATGCGCACGTTCGTTATACTACGATTCAAAACTGGGCGAACAATGTATACAACTTAGTTACGAAACGTACTTTTGTTTATGAAAACGGAAATATGGAATGGGTAGATGGTAACTTAGGTTCTAAGTTAACGATGAAATATCCAAACTGTGTTCTTTTAGGTGAAGGTGCAAAAGGTAGTACATTATCTATTGCATTTGCTGGTAAAGGACAAGTTCAAGATGCCGGTGCTAAAATGATTCATAAAGCGCCAAATACATCTTCAACGATTGTTTCTAAATCTATTTCTAAAAATGGTGGTAAAGTTATTTATCGTGGTATTGTACATTTTGGACGTAAAGCAAAAGGCGCTCGTTCAAATATTGAGTGTGATACATTAATCTTAGATAACGAATCAACATCAGATACAATTCCATATAACGAAGTATTCAACGATCAAATATCATTAGAACATGAAGCGAAGGTTTCAAAAGTTTCTGAAGAACAATTATTCTATCTAATGAGTCGTGGTATTTCTGAAGAAGAAGCGACAGAAATGATTGTTATGGGATTCATCGAACCATTCACAAAAGAACTTCCAATGGAATACGCGGTCGAAATGAACCGTTTAATCAAGTTCGAAATGGAAGGTAGTATTGGGTAGCTTTAAACCGCGTTGTTAAGCCATTCTTAACTGTCGAAAATGGCTATTGATACCATTTTGATACCATTTACTTGTCAAAAATGGCTATTGCATCGTGTTTTTTCTGAGTATATAAATGGCTGTAAGTGCCCATCGTTTCAGTGATTTGAGCATGTCTCATAAGTGACTGTAAAACGAAAATATCTACACCATTATTTGCAAGATAAGATGCATAAGAATGTCTTAACGCGTGAATGTTATAATGGGGGAAAGCTTTTTGAAATTTCTTTTGAACATGACTGTAATGTTTGGGAGCCATTCCTCCGAAAATAAAATAACTACGTTCATCAAAATATTTGTTTAACTCTTTTTCACGTTGGTGTCGTTTAGTTAACATTGTATTGATGAATTTAGGTAAAGGAACAATATCCTCTGAACTATCTGTTTTTGGTCTCGGATATATAGTTCTATTAGAGATGTCCATTGTTTTATTTATGGATATCTCTTTTTTGTATTTATTGTAGTCTGTCCAAACAAGAGCCATAGCTTCGCCAATCCTTAAACCTGTATAAAACATTAATGTAAATAACTCTCTGTAATCTTGCTCTTCAATGTCTTTGATTCTTTCTTCAAATTCTTCACGCATCATAAACTTAGGTTTTGGCTTTACACGCGGAATAGGTTTAATTGATATTGTTGGATCTGTACGTAATCCAAAGTATTTTTTAGCATAATTAATTACAACTTTAAAACCTGACCAAATTGTACGAGCAGAATTTGTTGATGCTACATTCTCTATTAGATATTTACGAAACTCTTGGCATTGATTTTGTGTTATCTTATTCATTTTTATGTGCCCGAACTTAGCTTTAAAGTGTTTATGATATTCATTTTGTTTGCGTCGTTTTGTTTTAGGTCTCAAATCGCTATTTTCTAAGTAGTGATGAAAAACATAATCAAATGTTTTCGAATCACTATATCCTTCGTTTACGTCATTCAAAAAAATAGCCTCTGCTCTCTTAGCTTCACGCTTAGTTGAAAAACCGCGTTGCATCTTACGTTTGTTATTACCGTATACATCTTTATATCTAATGGAAAAATACCATTTACCTGTATTATCATCCTTATATACTGGCATTTTGCTTCTCCCTCCTCAAAATTGGCAAAAAATAATAAGGGTAGGCGGGCTACCCGTGATTTAGTCCTTAGTATTAATTGTGATATAATAAAATAAAAAAGTAGGTGATAATATGTCTCCTAAAGTAAAGGTTAGAAAAAAACCAGTTATAGTTAATGCAGAAAAAGCAGATAGAACTACCTATATTGAAACTTTAGAAGGTAGAATGAAAGCTGAAAAAGGCGATTGGATTATAACAGGAGTTAATGGTGAAAAATATCCTGTAAAACCCGATATTTTTGAAAAAACGTATGAAGTACTTCCCGATTAAACTTCGAGAAGTGCTTTTTTGATAGCTTCGTAACTAAAAGAATATGCCCAATGTACATTCTTTCCATAAACTTGTATAGGCGATTTGTAACTTTTATCAATCTTTATTGCGACAATAGGTTTGTTTAAGTTGTGAGCAGTTACTAATTCCCAATTCACCCATTCGGAGCTATGAGTGTTTTCTCCAATAATGCATATAACCTTATTAGAACTTTCGATTTTCTCTTTGATTTTCCTTTTTATATAGTAAGCATTTGTAGAATTGATACTTATACCAATACTGGTATCTTCAAATTTTACATCAAAAAAATTTTTATTTGGATTTTCAGACCAGCCCACTAATAAATTTTTATAACGTGAACCTTCGTCATCTGCTCTGTAGCTTACAAATAATTTCCCTAACATTTTTCTTCCTCCTTGATATCTTGTCTCATTGTTTGCCAATTTATATTCTCGTTAGAAATAATTGATTCAACGCGTAAAACTAAAAGTTTTAACGGTTCTTTCTCATTGTCATAAGGTTCAACATTATTTAAATATAAGTATTTTTCATGTTTTAACACTTCGCATGTAGTTCTATATTGAATATAGTTTTCGTGAAATTTCTTTATACTACTAATAGACTGAGATATTACAATCAGTATTCCTAGTATTGATATAACAATAGTAAAACTCATAGAATTAAACACTAACGAAAAAGGTGTTATTGCTGGGATTAATGCACCGGCAATAATTTGTATATGTTTATTAAAATTGTATTGCTTTTGGCAAGATATACTTTTAGTATCATACCAATTTATTTGATCTTCTAGCCTATAACGAACATAATCTTCCATTCCTCATCCTCCTCACGCCACACAGGCACTATTAATCTTCCTTCTTTCTTATTGAAAAAATAAAAAAGATGATTGGGATGCTTAACATTAATGGAAAAAATATGACTATTGGTAATGACAGTACCGCCATATATAAGAAGAATTTATCGTAATTATATTTTCTCATTTTGATTTCTCCTTTGTTTATATTTCCTTATATTTAAAAACTCTCAATGGCTCAAATGTAATAGAATACTCGCCATAGTGAGTTCCAATACCATATATCTTTTTGTATTGTTCTATTGCTTCTAATATGTATTCTTCGCTTAATTGTAGATACTCAGACAACTCATACAAGTTACGTACACCATAATTATGAGCTTCTACAATTTCACGTAATGGAACAGCTGAGATAAAGCCGTGTCTACGTGCATAATTTTCAAATTTTCTATTAATCCATTTTGATTGGTCTAAAATGTTGCCGTACGTCAACTTGTGGTGGGCAAGTTCTTCGTATAATACTTCAGCCTTGCGTGTTTCAGATAAATTTTTATTAATTAAAATTACCCCATTATCGTAGAATCCTTCGAAATTACCTAAAGACTTTCCGTCATCGATTGGTATTTCTTTATTTTCAATAACCATCTTTTCGTATAAATACATAAAATTACCCCTTACTGATTTCGGTGTGCTTTTCTAACTAACTCCGCATACTTTCTAATTTCAATTAATTCTTCCTCAGTAAAATCTCCATCTAAGTGCGCGGCGATAGTATCTTGTTTTGTAGATTCTTCGCGTTCAGCAAATCCTAATAAATATTCTGTTTTTATTCCAAGTACTTTCGCAAAATCTTCAGCACGATTCAAAGGGAATTCTCTAGTTAAATTTAAATATCTTGATACTGCTGATTTTGCTACACCTACACGACGAGCTAATTCACTTAGTGACATATTTTGTTCTTTCATTGATGTTTTAATTATTGTGATTATTTCATCATTAGTTCTCATTTCTTGTATCTCCTGAATTGAATATTTGTTCTTATTTGTGAACGATTTGATTATAACACCGTTCCCAAAAGAATACAATATATAAGGAAGAAAAAACTTTTTGAATTTTTTTCAGTAAAAAGTGTTGACGAATGAGAACGGTAATGATAAATTGTAATTAGTTCTCAAACGAGAACGACAGGAGGTGTAAACGTGGTACTAAATTTAAAAAGATTGAGAGCAGAAAGAATAGCTTGTGGTATTACGCAAGATGAAATGGCTCATAAAATGGGGTGGAAAACAAGAACACCTTATGCAAAGAGAGAAAATGGAATAGTAGATATTGGAGCGAATGAATTTATTAAAATGGCAAAAATATTAGGTTACGAAACAAATAACCTTGATATTTTTTTTACCAATAACGTTCCCGAAAAAGAACATAAAACAAATTAGAGGAGGAACTACAAATGGAATTTGAGTATGTAGATTTAATCGATGATACAAGAATAAAAAACTGTACTCTTCGTGAAATGAAAGGTAATGAAATGGAGTTACCCGGCACTTATGTAGTTGCGACCTACACAAATGCACAAGGTAACAAAAACCAACTGATTATAAACCCTGATTATATCTTGAAAATGAAATACAAGAGTTTAAGAGCGGTTGATTAAGATTGAGCAAGCACGCTACCAGCCAAACTTTTAGCTTTCTTACCACTTCGTTTATCTCGAAGTACTTTGCTAGCAAGTTTAGCAGTTCTACTAGTAGATTGCTTACCGTTTTTCTTGCCTCTTTTAGCCATAAGCATCACCTCCTTAGGTTGATAACAACATTATACACGAAAGGAGCATAAACATTATGCAAGCATTACAAACATTTAATTTTGAAGAATTACCAGTAAGAACATTAGAGGTTGACGGAGAACCATATTTTATAGGAAAAGATGTTGCTGACATTTTAGGATATGCAAACGGACGAGATGCTTTGTCAAAACATGTTGATGAAGACGACAAGAAAGTTCTAACGTCGCGAAATACGACTTTAGAAAATTTACCAAATCGAGGACTTACTGCAGTCAACGAATCGGGTTTATACAGCCTAATCTTCTCATCAAAACTAGAATCAGCTAAACGATTCAAACGCTGGGTAACATCAGATGTCCTACCAGCCATTCGCAAACATGGTATCTACGCAACGGACAACGTAATTGAACAAACATTAAAAGATCCAGACTACATCATTACAGTGTTGACTGAGTATAAGAAAGAAAAAGAGCAAAACTTACTTTTACAACAAGAAATCGGAGAGCTAAAACCCAAAGCAGACTATGTAGATGAAATCTTAAAGTCAACTGGCACATTAGCCACAACTCAAATCGCGGCAGACTACGGTATATCAGCACAAAAGTTAAACAAACTACTACACGAAGCTAGACTACAACGAAAAGTAAATAAACAGTGGGTGCTTTACTCAGAACACATGGGCAAGAGTTACACAGATTCAGACACTATAACAATTGTGCGTTCTGATGGCAGAGAAGACACAGTTTTACAAACTAGATGGACACAAAAAGGCAGATTGAAAATACATGAAATCATGACTGAATTCGGTTATGAAGCTAATTTAGGGGGAGCGTAAATGACACCAGAACAAAAAGAAAAGCTAAACAATATAGTATTAACACTTTATGCAGTTAAAGAAAACAAAAGTCAAACATACACACACAAAGATACTCTTACTGTGACATATGCAGGCGAGATTGAGCACACTTACGAAGTCGACAGAGAGAAACACCTTGAATCAATGATTGAGTGGGCAATTGACCAAATCGAACAGCACTTTGATTTAGACGAAGAAGAATAACACACAATTGAACAAACAACTTAATAGGAGGAATTACAAATGAACGCACTATACAAAACAACCCTCCTCATCACAATGGCAGTTGTGACTTGGAAGGTTTGGAAGATTGAACGAAATACGAGAAAGCCTGTAATCAATCGAAATGCTTTTAGCAAAGAGTCTACAGCAGAAACGATTGAGCGACGCAGTGATCCTGATTCTGGAATAAAACTACTTAAGGCGTTTTCCGACTTTGCTAAAGAGAACCTTTCCTAATTCTAAGAAGATGAAGTTTCGTTGGTACTCAAGTGACTCATGTAAAGCGGTAGAGTAAATCTTTTCACTGGAAACACCTTCATCAGCATTCTCTGTAAGTTTTTGAAGGTTCTTTTTGAAGTGTTCACTTTGACCACCGTATAGTTTATCAGCTTCATTAACAATTTTATAGTAAAGCTGTTCATATTCACTATATGACATATTATCCACCTCCTTTCACTAGGAGATAACTAAATTATACACAACACAAAAATAAAAAGGAGAAAAAGATATGATAAAAAATAGTTTGCAAGCTAAAGAGCTTGCGGTAATTTTATCTGTTTCTAAATCCAAAGCAGGACAAATAATAAGAGAACTGAATAAAGAGCTTGAAGACGAAGGGTACATTGCGATACGAGGCAGAATACCCGTCCAATTAGCTAGGAAAAAATTCCCTTATCACGACTTATCAGACCAGAGAATAATAGAGGAGTTGAAAAAAGTAAATGAGTAAAACTTATAAAAGCTACCTAGTAGC
>NZ_KV830951.1:0-4043 GCF_001836945.1 Staphylococcus sp. HMSC062H10 | reverse complement strand
TGTTGTTGACCATTGTCAACTTCTTGCCTCTCATCATTGGCTTCTGCTAAATTACCATTCACTCCTAAAAATAAAAATGAACCAATAATAAAAGAAGCAACTCCAATATTACATTTCCTTATAGAATATGTATTAATTACTTTCATTTGAAAATTTTTTTTCATAACACGCCTCCTAAATACATTGTATAATTTCATATTACCACAACATATTTATAAAAAGATATATATATTCATATCAAAAAATAATGTTACTTTATTTTATCTTAATTTTTCCATATTATAATATGGATTTTTTCATTACTTTTGCAACTTAATATTATGCAGAATATATCATGACACCTAAAAATATATTTATATGAAAAAAGGATGCAAATATAAGGAAAGCGATATAATTGAGAGACTCAACCTTATATTTTTGATATAACAAATAGTATAAATTTAAGTCTCATAAGTTAAGAACTACGAATCAATCTTTATGTAATACATTTGAAAATATGCGAAATTACTATTAAAACATGGAAAATTTAGAGATATTTGAATATAGTAATTTATCAAAAAATCCATTAGAAAATATAAGTAATAAAATTAACTAAAGACACGTCCGAACGTCTTTAGTTATAGAAGTTACAATCAATTTTCCAATAAAATATTATTATATCCCAAAATTTATAATCAAAAATCAAGTAGGAGAATAATCATTACTTGATTATTCTTCCTCTCCCAACACCGATCATACAGCCCCATAATCAGCAATCCAACATCTTGCATAAACCGCCTCTGAGAGTTTTGTCATTATCCCTAATCCAACTTATAAAGACGTTTTGTTATAAGTAAATAATGAACCTCATGCATAAATAATAACCTCCAGTATTTCTTTCTTGAGTTCGCAATAATCATTAAGAAATTAGCGCAATTAACCTATTTAAAAAGAAAAAGCAATATCTCACCAAACATAAAAAAGACGATTAACTAAAATTAGTATAAATTTAACAAATACAACTACAAATATAATTAAATATACAATGCAATCAAAATCTCTTTTATTATTATTTAACATAAACAATATTATTTCAAAAAATGATGGGATTAAAATAATTTTTTAATATAAAATAAATTGGTATAAATAATTTCCATCACTATATTTATACTATCTATTCAATAACTTTTGATTAGATAGTAATTTCATATGGTAACCTTAAAGTGTTTTTCTAGTACCCTTTATATACTATAAATTATCTAAGGTCTAAAATATTCTTGTTACACACAGTAAAAGTCAAAATATAAAGTTATCTTAGTTTTAAAAAATACTAACATATAAATTATAGACACAGACAAGAAGAATAGGGGCCCTATATATGTAATGGCACATTGGACAATTGAAATTTAACTGATAAAGCGTTCATATAGAATTTCATTACCATCTTCACATTGTGTATGCTGATTTATATAAATAAATGTGTTTTCTATTTCATTCATCAATTCACTATTTTGTATCAATAAACTATGTGTATCTCTTTCATTGCTTACAAGTTGTCTTATAGCCGTTATATAGCTTTCTTTTTTGTTTTTAAGACTTTTAACCATTTCAAATAAACTTTCAATATATACGCTTTTTAAAGCAATGAAAGTTTCTGAATATCTACCGTTTTTAATTGTGTATTTTATAATAGTTCCTTTATTAATATGCTTTTCAAAAATTGCATATAAAGAAGATCTAGCCATTCCTAACTTTTTAGCAATAGCACTCATTGAACCTTTAACAAATACTTTCTGCTTGTTTGTATGTTCATTTAAATATCTTTCTAAATCATCCTTACGTTCGTCAAAATGGCTTCTAACACGATCTTTACGCTCTTTTTTATGTTTCCAAAAACCATTTATACTTACACCACTATTGCTATATGCAATTCTATCATCACTAAAAGCTTCTAAAAGATTTTCTACATGTTCACGCATTGCACCACCATAACGACCGCTATAAGCGCTTTTAATTACTCTTTCAACCTCTTTATATGATAAAGGCTTGGCTAAGCGCTGATTAAAAGCATAGATATTACTTGCTGCTTCTTTTAAATCTACATTTTTTGAATAATAGTATAAAGCCACTGAAAACATTGTGTTATTTCTACCAACACCATATCCAATTGATGTAACGTCTGCTTCTTTTAACAAATAATCAACCCATTCAGGCGTTAATTCTTGGCCATTGGCTATACTCTTATAAAGTACGTTCTGATTTAAATTGTTCTTTTCTGAATACTCTTTACTCCAGCGCACCATATAAGATTTTGAACAATATTGATTTGTAAATAACTGTACATTCTCTTTTGTAGGCAATCTGAAATAGCCAGTAGATACACATTGATTATCGACTGGTAAATATTTAGAAATTGCATGTGCTAAGCTACTATGTACTTTTTCAGCTACTTTTATAGCTTTCTTTTCTATACCTTTAGCATAGAACGGTGTATCTAATACAAAATACAAATGCCAACCTCTAGGCGTCTTTACATACAAGTTAGGCATTTCAGCACCTTCATTGATATGCGCTGAAGCTAAGCTTTGAACTAATTCATTGTATTCAATATCTTCATCAACATCTAAAACAAATGTATTGATTTGTTTTACATTGTCTTTTGTTCTGTTTAATACTTTATACGTATTAACATCTGCTATATTAGCTTTTTCTTTGCTTAGATAATTATAAGGGTTAGGCGTCCAATGGCTAAATTTATGACCATATTGAACTAAAGCTTCTTCTGAAGCAATAATTAAACCTAAACCGTCTATTAATGTATCTTTATTAGGTGTGACAGCAATACGTGCTGATTTCCAATTTTTGGGTTGTGTATCTTTGAAATTAGTCCTTTCTAAATCTGTAGCTTTAGAATTTTTAAATTTATACTTTTCTAGACTTCCATGTAATATAAAATCATAAACTTTATTAATATTTAGCATTGTCTGCACCTCCTAAACAAAAAGACTGGTAATGCTTGTAAGCGTTACCAGTCTTTATTTAGGCGTCTATATACATTTAAAGTAGTCGAGTAGAAAAGTAGAAAAAGTAGAAAAAGTAGCGTCTTTTTCTTTACTTTCTTCTCTCATGCCCCTATAATTTAGGTATACAAATTAATTTAAAAATACCTAAATCATAAAGGTATGGAAGAAGACCCGAAAACCGTTTGCATGCGTTAGTGAGGTAACGTTTCAAGCGCTAGAAGTTAAAAGTGTTGGTCGCACTTTAACTTTGCACGTGGTTTTTTTTCATATCTTTTTTTGATTAATTCTAGTATAAACTTCTATATTGACGATTGCAATTGTTTTATTGTTTTATTTACAAGTACAAATTCTTTCTATATACTCTTTATTATTTTCGATAAATTCATATAAAGTTATATTATAGTATCCTAGTATTCTAGTTAATTCCATCATAGTAACCGTAGGCTTTTTCATATTTTCAATTCTACTTAACAATGGTGGGTCCATTTCAATAGCTCTAGCAACTTTGACTTGCTTAATACCTCTGGCTTCTCTAATAATTTTCAATTCTTTACATAGCCCTAAAATCATTTCTTGGTTGTCCAATTTTAATTAACCTCCTTACTATTTCTAAAATCTCTTTTATTCGATAAGCTGTTAATCTGCTTAGTCTCATTTTCCAAAATTTTATTACCTGATAGCGGTTTTTATTACAAATTTGATTTTATACTATCATTTCAACAGTATCAAAAGAAATATACAAAAATTATAACCACACTATTTTTAAAAACTTAAATAAATATATATAAGACAAAGATATTCATATTTTTTGAGCTCTATATCATTCAAGTCATTCATATCATTATTCTCAGTCTCAATATAGTAAGTATTACTTAAATCAGTATCATTAGTGTGCGATTTTCGCATTTCAGCGTTATGACTAGGTTCGACATTTGTTTCTTCTTGTTTTTTAATTTCATAAACATCTTTTTTAGTAATTGCAAGATTCTTCAAATATAATTTATTTGTTTTACCTTGACCACATCTTACTTGTTCTAAAAG
>NZ_KV830950.1:0-1509 GCF_001836945.1 Staphylococcus sp. HMSC062H10 | reverse complement strand
TTTTACCTTGACCACATCTTACTTGTTCTAAAAGATCAGCTTTAGATAATTCTTTTTTATTTTTGTTAATTTACCCTCGTGACAATTTAATATAGTTTTGAGTTTTCGTTTGTGAAGATGAAAAATATATCACCATTTTTATCAAACCAATTATTTTTAATTGATAATTCTAATCTATCTTTTAACAATGCATAAGCAATTTTTGCATCATTACTTAATTGCATATATTTTTCGTTAGTAAAAAATACTTTTGGTAGTTGGTAAAATTTTTCTCTATATTGTTGTTGGATATTAAATCTTTGTTCAGACATAATAAAAACCTCTTTCCATATTTTAGTTTGGTAAGAGGTAATAAAACGCTTTTATTTAGCTTTACATTTATTTAATGATTTAGGTGCTTGCACTAAGATATTATTCATTATATAATACAAGTATCGAAAATATATTAAATAAACGTTTGCAGACGTTCTATTACCTGAGAGTAACTATTTCCAGTAGTTGCTCTTTTTTTATATTATAAATTGATAATAACATGTTGCTGTTATTTGTAAAATTTATTTTGAATCTTCTTACAGCTTTACTTTATAGAATGAAGGATTGTAGAAATGATATTCTACATAACACATATATTCCCCCTTATATAAGGAATACAGCTATAGCATAACACAAATTTAATAGTGTGTATAGTTATATGCATAAATTGTAATGATATAAATACACATTTATATATTTAATTAGATACACATGTTTATGTTGATATTTATGTGTATTAGTGGTATGTTTTAGTTGGAGGTGGAAGCAATGGAAATAATTACTTTTGCTGCTATAAAGGGCGGCGTTGGAAAAACAACATTATCTTATAACTTTTCGGAATATTTAGCTTCTGTAGGAAAAAAAGTTCTTCTTATTGATATGGATCACCAATGTAATCTATCTCAACTATTAAATGTGTATGAGCAAGAAAATACGGTATTATCAATTTTTAATAAAATTGATGGGCTTAATATAAACGAAGAAGTAAAAATTCATAAAGTTAAAACAAATATAGATTTAATTAGTGGTTTTTTAAGATTAGATGAGTATGAAAGAGTAATGAGTACAGCTGATGGTAAAGATATGCAATTATATATGTGGTTAGATGATAACTACGATAAATATAATATTGAAAAGTATGATTATATAATTATAGATACACACCCAGATTTTAGTACATCAACAAGAAATGCAATAGCAGTTAGTCACAAAGTTATTTCTCCAAATAAACCTAGTGGTTTTAGTGATGATTCAAATTCTAACATTGAATACAGAATAGATAAGTTGAAAAATGATTTAATTGATTTCAGAACAAGAGAGAGTTATGTAACAGCTAAATTATATTATGTCGGCAATATGGTTAAGCATAATACTAAATCATCTAATCATTTTATTGAAGAAATGAATTCGAATAATAAATATATAACATATTTTCCTGATAAAGAATTAATTACTAAAAGTGTAATGGAAAAAAAA
>NZ_KV830949.1:0-1223 GCF_001836945.1 Staphylococcus sp. HMSC062H10 | reverse complement strand
TGAATCGTCTACACTTAATTGGACAAATTCTATGAGAATAGATATTGTTAATTTAAGAAAGTAGGCGATTTTATTATGACAAGAGAAAGAAGATCATTTAGTTC
This sequence comes from Staphylococcus sp. HMSC062H10, assembly GCF_001836945.1. NCBI lineage: Bacteria > Bacillati > Bacillota > Bacilli > Caryophanales > Staphylococcaceae > Staphylococcus > Staphylococcus sp. HMSC062H10. The sequence continues at coordinate 1,119 of NZ_KV830949.1, read as the reverse complement.
AGAGTTTAAGTTACAAATGGTTAGATTATATGAAAATGGTAAGCCTAGGAATGAAATTATACGCGAGTATGATTTAACACCTTCGGCGTTAGGAAAATGGATAAAGCAACATCAAAACACGGGTACATTCAATCACCAAGATAACTTATCAGATGAAGAAAAAGAGCTGATTAAATTACGTAAAGAAGTTCAACATTTAAAAATGGAGAACGATATTTTAAAGCAAGCAGCGCTGATCATGGGACGAAAATAGAAGTCATTCAAAAGAATGCACATCAATATTCAGTATCAGCAATGTGTAAAGTCCTAAAAATACCAAGAAGTACCTATTATGATTCTATAAAAAGAAAAGATAATAAAATCACTAAAGATGATTCAAACGTAGAACGTGCTGTCATAAATATTTTTAATTCTAATAGAAAAGTCTTTGGTACAAGACGAATTAAAAATAATTTAAATGATAAGGGTCTTACTGTATCAAGACGAAAGATAGGTCGTATCATGAAAAAACATAATCTAGTTTCTGTTTATACGAAAGCTAAATACAAAAATCATCCAAAAGAAACTAATAAAAAACGAATTAAAAATCATTTGAATCGCGCTTTTAATAGAGAACAACCAATGGAGACATTAGTAAGTGATTTGACATATGTAAAAGTCGCAGGAACATGGCATTACATATGTTTATTTATAGATCTATTTAATAGAGAAATTGTTGGTTACAGTGCAGGTAAAAATAAGGACGCAAATTTAGTATCAAAAGCAATCAGCAGAATAAATCATAATCTTGAACAAATCAAACTATTCCACACTGATAGAGGCAAAGAATTTGATAATCATTTGATAGATGAAGTCCTAGAAACATTTAAAATCAAACGTTCATTAAGTACCAAAGGTTGTCCTTATGATAACGCAGTTGCGGAAGCAACGATGAAAGCAATGAAAACCGAATTTGTAAAACAAATGCAATTTGAAAACTTAGAACAGTTAGAAACAGAATTATTTGATTATGTAAATTGGTACAACAATTTTAGACCACATTCTTCATTACAGTATTTGACGCCAGTGGCATTTAAAAATCTACACATGAAAACTGTCTAAAAAATTGTTGACATACCA
>NZ_KV830948.1:0-2039 GCF_001836945.1 Staphylococcus sp. HMSC062H10 | reverse complement strand
GATTGGTGCATTAATTGTTAATCATTTTCGTTATATAAATTATAACACTGGTTAGTAGAAAAATGCAAAATGATTGAATTAATAGTAAATGTATTAATGAATACTCATACTTATACTTTTAAAATAGTTCTTCCTAAATGTTGTCCTTTTAAAAGCTGATCTATCGTTTTATAGAATTCTTCAAATCCAATTTCATTGTATAGAAGTGAATTTCCTATATTCCATTCATTTGCTAACTTACTCCATATATCTTCCCGGATATTATGATCAACATATACAGAATCAATGCCAATTAATTTAATACCTCTAAGAATAAACGGTAATATATTAGTGTTAAGTGAATTTCCTGCTACATTTCCACATACAGTAGCAACACCTTGATAATTTAGACGTTTTAAACCGTATAATGTTACATTACTCCCCACTGTATCTAAGAAATAATCAAAAACACCTTTTTTAAGCGGTTTATTATCATTTTCAATTATTATTGCTTGTTTTGCACCTAATTTTTTTGCGATTTCTATTTGCTTTTCTTTCCTTACGATAGCAGTGATATTTTCATATCCAATTTTACGTAAAATTTGTATAGCAACACTGCCCACACCACCTGTAGCCCCAGACACTAAAATTTCAGGTTGTGATTTGATATTCATTCCATATTTTTCTAGTTCAAAAATTGATAATGCTGCCGTAAAACCGGCTGTGCCATATACCATAGACTCTTTAATAGACATTTCTTGGGGAATAGGAACAATCCACTCTCCAGGCACTTGTGCATATTCTGAAAATCCACCTGTATGTGTCACGCCAACATCATAACCAGTAACTAATACATTATCGCCTTCTTTAAACTTATCATTCGAACTTGATTCAACAATACCTGCAAAATCTATACCAGGAATCATAGGATAATCTCTAATTACACCGCCTTTATATTGTAAAGCTAGCATATCCTTATAATTTATTGAAGAGTATACCACTTTTACTAAGACATCACCCTTTGATAAATGAGATTCATCAACGTTTTCTACTTTATAACTAACATTTGATGCACTTTTTCTCACTACTACCGCATTGAACATTTATTAGCCTTCTTTCACAATTGTTTTGTAGAGGTATGTTTTTGTTGCAAAACCATTTTCCTACAAAACCTATCATGATATGATAAGCGAGTCAATACTAATGATTTAAGAGAGGTTTTAGTTGTGGAATTAGATAATTGTATAAATTATTTGTTGAGTACTTCTCAGAATAGAGTTTTTAAACATTTTAAAAGTTTATTAAGTCCCTATAATATTACTCCAGCAGAATATGGTGTTTTGAATTGCTTGATTAATAGTAATTTGAATACACCTAAAGCGATTGGTAAAACTTTAAATTTAGAACCTTCAACAATATCTGGAATATTAGATAAGATGTCCAAAAAGGATCTAATAACACGTCAAACTGATAATGAAAATAGAAGAACTGTGCTAATAAACAGTACAAATAAAGCAAAAGACTTATGGCCAACATTAGAAAAGAAAGCCTACCAACTTAATAATCATTACTTCGCTAATTTAACTAATGAAGAAATTATAGTGTTTAAAAAGATATTACTAAAGATAAATGAAACTACGTTTTAATTTTTACGTTATTAAAAAGTTGAAGTGCGAATTATAATCAAGTAAATATAAATGATAGCTTAGCTTAATTATATATTAAAGCCAACTATACTTTTATTCCCGAAAAACCTACTATCCAAATTTCTAAGATACTTTAGTCTCTATAATAAAAATATTGTAATATAATTTATGTATTATTTAGGTACGCCCTAGTCAGTCAGTAGATAAAGTGGTTTTTTTAAGGTTTTAATTGCATGATTAGGGTGTAACAAAATTAAAAATATCATGGGCGTATTCCTAATAAAAAAGTATTAGAAATTAAATTCCAATAACAATTTTTTATAAGAATTATACATTTTATAAATCAAAATGGTTATTATCACCGATTTTATTATAAAATCAAAAACTGTACATTCTATTTTAAAATAGAATGTA
>NZ_KV830947.1:0-735 GCF_001836945.1 Staphylococcus sp. HMSC062H10 | reverse complement strand
AAAAACGTAACTATAAGTTACAAACATTATTTAGTATTTATGAGCTAATCAAACATCATAATTTTTATGGAGAGTTTGATCCTGGCTCAGGATGAACGCTGGCGGCGTGCCTAATACATGCAAGTCGAGCGAACGGACGAGAAGCTTGCTTCTCTGATGTTAGCGGCGGACGGGTGAGTAACACGTGGATAACCTACCTATAAGACTGGGATAACTTCGGGAAACCGGAGCTAATACCGGATAATATTTTGAACCGCATGGTTCAAAAGTGAAAGACGGTCTTGCTGTCACTTATAGATGGATCCGCGCTGCATTAGCTAGTTGGTAAGGTAACGGCTTACCAAGGCAACGATGCATAGCCGACCTGAGAGGGTGATCGGCCACACTGGAACTGAGACACGGTCCAGACTCCTACGGGAGGCAGCAGTAGGGAATCTTCCGCAATGGGCGAAAGCCTGACGGAGCAACGCCGCGTGAGTGATGAAGGTCTTCGGATCGTAAAACTCTGTTATTAGGGAAGAACATATGTGTAAGTAACTGTGCACATCTTGACGGTACCTAATCAGAAAGCCACGGCTAACTACGTGCCAGCAGCCGCGGTAATACGTAGGTGGCAAGCGTTATCCGGAATTATTGGGCGTAAAGCGCGCGTAGGCGGTTTTTTAAGTCTGATGTGAAAGCCCACGGCTCAACCGTGGAGGGTCATTGGAAACTGGAAAACTTGAGTGCAGAAGA
>NZ_KV830946.1:0-3023 GCF_001836945.1 Staphylococcus sp. HMSC062H10 | reverse complement strand
CCTTTATGGTTACAAAAAGTTGCCTTTAAAATCTCAAATGCATTGTCCCTCTAAGGTTCAAACACCCCCTAAAAAGGGTTTTAAAAAGATTTATAAAAAGATATTAAAAAGTTCGGGGCAATTTTCCCCTCACAAATTCAAGAGACAAAAAGGAAAGCAACCACAAAAGTGGTTGCTTTTTTATTTATAAAATCAATTAAGTCGTTACTCATTGATGTATTATTCCAATTGCTTTATTGACATTGAGCCTCTGTCCCCTTAACAAACCCAAAAACTGTCGACTCATCGGGTTAATAGCTCACGCTATACCCGACATTCGTCGAAACAGTTTAGTTAAGGGGACTTCTCAACGATCAATAAATTTTCTCGGCATAATAGCGATATCTAATCTTTAATACGCTTCTCATAACGATGGATTTAAATAGTCATTATTATTTAAATGCTTTTAAAATCCATTTTCAGCTTCATGTAGGACTTCTATACGTTGATATGATTCTCTACCTATTCAAAATGAACTAACGCGCTTATATGCGCTTAAAATGCCACGTATAAGCAACCACAATAAGATATAAGGGATTAAATAAAGGATAACGATAAAATAACGCCATGCTGAATGACCTGTTTTGAGTACATGATTAATCCATTCATAAAAATAATGAACACCTAATACATCGCTTAACGGACTTAAAACTAAACATGCGACCATTACTAAAGCAACGATGAAAAACATAGAAGTTAATCCTTTCGTTAACTTATTCACTGCTTGATCATACTGCTTTATCGCGGTTTCATTTTTGTTTAAGCGTGCTTCAATGGTTTTCGCGTATTCATTATTGGATGTTTGTAATTCTATCTGACTCACTTGAAATTGTTTAACCATATTTTCTGTTTCCGATTTAATATCTTTTAGTTCTTCTTGCATGGCTGTTTTGAAATCTTGTTTTAAATTATCACTATCAATGCGTTGAATATAGTGTTTCATTGCGCTAATAAATCGTTTTTCATTAGTCTTTGTCGCTTGATCAAAGTTCGTAGCCGTGGTCTCGATCGTTGTCAATATTTTTTCGTGTCGCTCGTTCCGCTTGAATTCTCTCTTCTCGATCTCTTCGAGCCTTTTCATGAGCAAGTCTTGCTGATTCTGCAGCTTTTCGGCTACGCTCCAATTCATTTGTATCCTTGGCGAATCGATCCCAATCTGATTGAGTGATGCTTGTATCTCTTTCAGTTGATTCATCACGATTCGAAGTTCGTCGTTTCGGTTGGTAGTCGTGTTCTGAGTCTCGTTCTTGTTGTCGTCGTTGTATTTGTCTTTCAAAGCCATCTTCTATGCCCCCTTTATTGTAATTTTCGCCTAATCGACGCCCCCGTACTTTTTTATCTTCAGCTAGGTGTCGATACGTAATGCTTTTTGGTGTGACACGTTCAATTTCAATGCCATATTGACTTAAATGCGTTTTTAATTCGTCCATATTCGTTGCTTGTGATTGGTCGATAGCTTCTCGAATTTCATCTTTCCATGAATACTGTGCTGTTGATTTTATGTTTGGATCCGCAATGGCTTTTTCAGTTTGGGTATAACGTAAGCGTGCTGTATCTTTCTCTGGTACGCTTAAACCATGATTGCGACAAACTTCGTCATTGAAATTTCTTAAGTCACGTAATGCTTGTTTATTGTTGTTGAATTTCTTACCTGTTTCAAGATTAATACTATTAATCACAATATGATTATGTACATGATCCGTATCATTGTGTGTATAGACAGCGACTTGATGATTCGGTGCAAATTTTTCAGCGAGTTCTAAACCTAGCTGATTACATTGTTCAGGTGTAACTTCATCAGGTTTAAAGGCTTGTATAATGACATGACCTTGGTTGCCATCTGTTTTACCGTAAAGCTCACGAGACGCTTTGAAACTCGATTTAGCATAATCTACATCACAGTTTAAGCCACTTTTCTCAACAGCGCGTTTTTCAGCGTAATTAATAGCACGAGATGTTGATTTGGTTGCGCTTAGTTTAGTTGTTGCCATATGTCATCCAGCCTTTCACGTAATTCGCTGATATTACGTTCTAATGCTTCGTAATTTGGTGCGTCATATTGATGTTGGTTACAATATTTGGCAATTTGATTGGCATTTGAACCTAATTTACCTAAATCACTAGCTAGAGATTGTCGTGTAGTTTTATCTAATTTAGGTACAACTAATCGAGTGCCTTGTGCCTTTTTCTTAACGAAAGCAGGCACACTCATATTTAAAGTTTCAGCCGATTGTTTCAACTTTAAATATTCGGATTCGCTCACACGAAAACTAATTTGTTTTGGCGCTTTACGGTTGGGTTTATGAATTTGCCCATTAACCGTATCGCTAGCCACAAATATGTTTTGTTCGCTCATACATCCCACCACGCTTTCTACGAAAGATAACTCCTTAATATAAATTTACTTTATAGGATAAAGTAAATTTAATCAAGTCGTTATAGTGGTTTGGCAAGCATTGGCTTTGCTAGCCACTAACGTGGTAGCATCGCCTGCTTGTTGGGGATATTCCCCAAGCCCCTTAGGATTTTTTCTGGCGAAAAAATAGTGGCTAATTGCTAGCCACTATTAATATAAATGTATTTAAAGATGTTTAGCTTTTTTTCTTGATATCGGTAAAAATAATCCTTACAAGAATACTAATTACTGAAATGTTTAATATTTCAAAAAATATAAATTTGATTTCAGAAATAAGGTTAAGTAAGAAAAAACAATGATATATAGCGAGGAAGTTCCTGCAGTATACATTGATGAAAAAATTAGACACCCCATATTCTTATAAAGAATACAAAAAATACTTGAAGCAAACAAATAAATTATATATTTTACCCATAATCAAACATTAGTTTATAAACACCCTAAATACTTACGTTTATAATACGTTTTAATTTTCAAGGTAATCTCATTTTAACTTTATAATGACGAGGGTATTGCATAATTAATATAGATTTGTTACATTATAAATGCAATATATATATGGCAAAAG
>NZ_KV830945.1:0-37803 GCF_001836945.1 Staphylococcus sp. HMSC062H10 | reverse complement strand
ACGTTCCGCTAGAGTAGAACGTTGCCAGGCAAAAATGGATGCGATGAGCCGCATTGAGTTTTGGAAATGATAATTTAATAATGTGCACTTTTGATTGTTTAAATCTGTGACTAGAAGTATAAGTGAAGACATTCAGAAGTATTATAAAAAGTGAACAGCAGTAAGATAGTTTTTAATCATAAATCATCTTACTGCTGTTTTTAGGTTTTATGTTTAATATCTTTTAAATCGAAATACAAAAGGGAAATTAATTATTATACAATAGACAAGCTATTGCATAAGTAACACTAACTTTTGTCAAAGAAGTGTTACTATATAATTAATACTTTTGAAAGTAACTAATTCCAAAACATTGTAAATAAAGGAAGCGTATATCATGAAGCAACCTATTTTAAATAAATTAGAAAGTTTAAATCAAGAAGAAGCGATTTCTTTGCATGTTCCGGGTCATAAAAATATGACTATCGGTCATTTATCTCAATTATCAATGACAATGGATAAAACTGAAATACCTGGATTAGATGATTTACATCATCCTGAAGAAGTCATTTTAGAAAGTATGAAGCAGGTGGAGAAACATTCAGATTATGATGCTTATTTCTTAGTGAATGGCACCACTTCAGGAATATTATCTGTCATACAGTCTTTTTCACAGAAAAAAGGCGATATATTAATGGCAAGAAATGTACATAAATCTGTATTACATGCGCTCGATATTAGCCAACAAGAAGGGCATTTTATTGAAACGCATCAAAGTCCGTTAACGAATCATTACAATAAAGTTAATTTAAGTAGTTTGAATAATGACGGTCACAAACTTGCTGTGTTGACTTATCCTAACTATTACGGTGAAACATTTAATGTAGAAGAGGTTATCAAATCTTTGCACCAATTAAATATCCCTGTACTCATTGACGAAGCACACGGCGCGCACTTTGGATTGCAAGGATTTCCAGATTCTACATTAAATTATCAAGCTGACTATGTTGTTCAATCTTTTCATAAAACGTTACCTGCTTTAACGATGGGCTCGGTACTTTATATTCATAAAAATGCACCTTATAGAGAAAATATTATAGAATATCTAAGCTACTTCCAAACATCTAGTCCTTCGTATTTGATTATGGCTAGTTTAGAGTCAGCTGCCCAGTTCTATAAAACATATGATAGTTCCGTGTTTTTTGATAAGAGAGCGCAATTAATCGAATGTTTGGAGAAGAAGGGTTTTGAAATGATTCAAGTTGATGATCCGTTGAAGTTGTTGATAAAATATGAAGGCTTTACAGGTCATGATATTCAAAATTGGTTTATGAATGCACATATCTATTTAGAATTAGCGGACGACTATCAAGCATTAGCGATATTGCCGTTATGGCATCATGATGATACGTATTTATTTGATTCGCTTTTACGTAAAATTGAAGATATGATTTTACCGAAAAAATCAGTTTCTAAAGTTAAACAAACACAACTTTTAACAACTGAAGGTAACTATAAACCAAAACGCTTTGAATATGTTACTTGGTGTGATTTGAAAAAGGCAAAAGGTAAAGTTCTGGCGCGACATATTGTCCCGTATCCGCCAGGGATTCCTATTATTTTCAAAGGAGAAACAATAACTGAAAATATGATAGAATTGGTAAATGAATATCTGGAAACTGGAATGATAGTTGAAGGAATTAAAAATAATAAAATTTTAGTTGAGGATGAATAAAATGTCAGCTTTTATAACTTTTGAGGGCCCAGAAGGCTCAGGTAAAACAACTGTAATTAATGAAGTTTATCATAGATTAGTAAAAGATTATGATGTCATTATGACAAGAGAACCGGGCGGCGTTCCTACTGGTGAAGAAATACGTAAAATTGTATTAGAAGGCAATGATATGGACATTAGAACTGAAGCAATGTTATTTGCTGCATCTAGAAGAGAACATCTTGTATTAAAGGTCATACCAGCTTTAAAAGAAGGTAAGATTGTGTTGTGTGATCGCTATATCGATAGTTCATTAGCTTATCAAGGTTATGCTAGAGGGATTGGCGTTGAAGAAGTAAGAGCATTAAATGAATTTGCAATAAATGGATTATATCCAGATTTGACGATTTATTTAAATGTTAGTGCTGAAGTAGGTCGCGAACGTATTATTAAAAATTCAAGAGATCAAAATAGATTAGATCAAGAAGATTTAAAGTTTCACGAAAAAGTAATTGAAGGTTACCAAGAAATCATTCATAATGAATCACAACGGTTCAAAAGCGTTAATGCAGATCAACCTCTTGAAAATGTTGTTGAAGACACGTATCAAACTATCATCAAATATTTAGAAAAGATATGATATAATTGTTAGAAGAGGTGTTATAAAATGAAAATGATTATAGCGATCGTACAAGATCAAGATAGTCAGGAACTTGCAGATCAACTTGTTAAAAATAACTTTAGAGCAACAAAATTGGCAACAACAGGTGGGTTTTTAAGAGCAGGTAATACAACATTCTTATGTGGTGTCAATGATGACCGTGTAGATGAAATATTGTCTGTGATTAATCAAACGTGTGGTAATAGAGAACAGTTGGTTTCACCTATTACACCTATGGGAGGCAGTGCGGATTCGTACATTCCATATCCAGTTGAAGTTGAAGTTGGCGGTGCTACTGTATTTGTTATGCCAGTTGATGCATTCCATCAATTTTAATTCTATAATACAATCATCAATTAGAGATACTTAAAATAGTGTATTAATAAGTTATTAACAATTTTGGGTTGCTTGACTGCGACTAGTTCAGATGCCAATAGATTTGATTTTTGTGGTTCTAAGAATAATCACAAATCATGGTCGCTATTGTTGCAGTAATTAGTTGCTCTTTGGCAACCTTTTTATATAAAAGCAAAAGGGAGTTTGTAATGAATGGATGAACAGCAACAATTGACGAATGCATATCATTCAAATAAATTATCGCATGCCTATTTATTTGAAGGTGATGATGCACAAACGATGAAACAAGTTGCGATTAATTTTGCAAAGCTTATTTTATGTCAAACAGATAGTCAATGTGAAACAAAGGTTAGTACATATAATCATCCAGACTTTATGTATATATCAACAACTGAGAATGCAATTAAGAAAGAACAAGTTGAACAACTTGTGCGTCATATGAATCAACTTCCTATAGAAAGCACAAATAAAGTGTACATCATTGAAGACTTTGAAAAGTTAACTGTTCAAGGGGAAAACAGTATCTTGAAATTTCTTGAAGAACCACCGGACAATACGATTGCTATTTTATTGTCTACAAAACCTGAGCAAATTTTAGACACAATCCATTCAAGGTGTCAGCATGTATATTTCAAGCCAATTGATAAAGAAAAGTTTATAAATAGATTAGTTGAACAAGACATGTCTAAGCCAGTAGCTGAAATGATTAGTACTTATACTACGCAAATAGATAATGCAATGGCTTTAAATGAAGAATTTGATTTATTAGCATTAAGGAAATCAGTTATACGTTGGTGTGAATTGTTGCTTACTAATAAGCCAATGGCACTTATAGGTATTATTGATTTATTGAAACAGGCTAAAAATAAAAAACTGCAATCTTTAACTATTGCAGCTGTGAATGGTTTCTTCGAAGATATCATACATACAAAGGTAAATGTAGAGGATAAACAAATATATAGTGATTTAAAAAATGATATTGATCAATATGCGCAAAAGTTGTCGTTTAATCAATTAATTTTGATGTTTGATCAACTGACGGAAGCACATAAGAAATTGAATCAAAATGTAAATCCAACGCTTGTATTTGAACAAATCGTAATTAAGGGTGTGAGTTAGATGCCAAATGTAATAGGTGTTCAGTTTCAAAAAGCGGGAAAATTAGAATATTATACACCTAATGATATACAAGTAGATATAGATGACTGGGTAGTTGTCGAATCTAAAAGAGGCATAGAGATAGGTATTGTTAAAAATCCATTAATGGATATTGCTGAAGAGGATGTTGTGTTACCACTTAAAAATATTATTCGCATTGCTGATGACAAAGATATTGATAAATTTAATTGTAATGAACGAGATGCTGAAAATGCATTAATACTATGTAAAGACATTGTAAGAGAACAAGGTTTGGACATGCGTTTAGTCAATTGCGAATATACATTAGATAAATCGAAAGTTATTTTTAATTTTACGGCAGATGATCGTATTGATTTTAGAAAATTAGTAAAAATATTAGCGCAACATTTAAAAACACGTATCGAGTTGAGACAAATTGGTGTAAGGGATGAAGCCAAATTGCTTGGCGGTATCGGACCTTGTGGTAGGTCGTTATGTTGTTCTACATTTTTAGGTGATTTTGAACCAGTATCGATTAAGATGGCTAAGGATCAAAATTTATCATTAAATCCAACTAAAATTTCCGGTGCATGTGGTCGTTTGATGTGTTGTTTAAAATATGAAAATGACTACTATGAGGAAGTACGTGCACAATTACCTGATATCGGTGAAGCAATTGAAACGCCTGATGGTAACGGGAAAGTAGTTGCTTTAAATATATTAGACATTTCTATGCAGGTGAAGCTTGAGGGACATGAACAGCCACTTGAATATAAATTAGAAGAAATAGAAACTATGCATTAAGGAGGCATTATTACATTTGGATCGCAATGAAATATTTGAAAAAATAATGCGTTTAGAAATGAATGTCAATCAACTTTCAAAGGAAACTTCAGAATTAAAGGCACTTGCAGTTGAATTAGTAGAAGAAAATGTAGCGCTTCAACTTGAAAATGATAATTTGAAAAAAGTATTGGGCAATGATGAATCAACTACTATTGATACTGTGAATTCAAAACCAGCAAAAGCTGTGAAAAAGCCATTACCAAGTAAAGATAATTTGGCTATATTGTATGGAGAAGGATTTCATATTTGTAAAGGCGAATTATTTGGAAAACATCGACATGGTGAAGATTGTCTGTTCTGTTTAGAAGTTTTAAGTGATTAATCAAGCACACTCAAATAGTGTTATAATTATAAATGAATATGGTTTGGATAAGTCTGAGACAATGTATGTTTCAGGCTTTAATTGTGTATAAAGTTTTGGTGATTGCATTAGAGATAGTGGTACTAAATGTTATTATTAAGTGTGCACGCAGTATCATTAGTTGTAAAATGTAGCTGTTAAAATTCAAAAATACATCGAATGTAGATAGGCATTTAATATAAAAAGAGATTTCAATTACTCAATAGAAAAAGGTTGTCTTCATAGGAGTTAAAAATGTTAAAAGAGAATGAACGATTTGATCAACTAATCAAAGAAGATTTTAGTATTATTCAAAATGATGATGTTTTTTCGTTTTCAACGGATGCTTTGTTGTTAGGGCATTTTACAAAACCTAGAACAAAAGATATTGTGTTGGACTTATGTTCAGGCAATGGGGTGATACCCTTGTTATTGTTTGCGAAACATCCACGACATATAGAAGGTGTTGAGATTCAAAAAACACTTGTCGATATGGCGCGACGCACATTTCAATTCAATGATGTTGATGAATATTTAACAATGCATCACATGGATTTGAAAAACGTTACTAAAGTATTTAAACCTTCACAATATACTTTAGTAACGTGTAATCCGCCTTATTTTAAAGAGAATCAGCAACACCAACATCAAAAAGAAGCACATAAGATAGCGAGACATGAGATTATGTGTACACTTGAAGATTGCATGATTGCAGCTCGTCATTTATTAAAAGAAGGTGGCAGGCTAAATATGGTACATCGTGCAGATAGACTAATGGATGTCTTGTTTGAAATGAGAAAAGCGAATATTGAACCTAAGAAAGTCGTTTTTATTTATAGTAAAGTAGGGAAATCAGCACAAACGATAGTTGTAGAAGGTCGAAAAGGTGGAAATCAAGGTTTAGAAATCATGCCCCCATTTTATATTTATAATGAAGATGGTAATTATAGCGAAGAAATGAAGGAAGTATATTATGGATAGTCATTTTGTATATATTGTAAAATGTAGTGATGGAAGTTTATATACAGGATACGCTAAAGACGTTAATGCACGTGTTGAAAAACATAATCGAGGTCAAGGAGCCAAATATACGAAAGTAAGACGTCCGGTGCATTTAGTTTATCAAGAAATGTATGAGACAAAGTCTGAAGCATTGAAGCGTGAATATGAAATTAAAACTTATACCAGACAAAAGAAATTGCGATTAATTAAGGAGCGATAGTATGGCTGTATTATATTTAGTGGGCACACCAATTGGTAATTTAGCAGATATTACTTATAGAGCAGTTGATGTATTGAAACGTGTTGATATGATTGCTTGTGAAGACACTAGAGTAACTAGTAAGCTGTGTAATCATTATGATATTCCAACTCCATTAAAGTCATATCACGAACATAACAAGGATAAGCAGACTGCTTTTATCATTGAACAGTTAGAATTAGGTCTTGACGTTGCGCTCGTATCTGATGCTGGATTGCCCTTAATTAGTGATCCTGGATACGAATTAGTAGTGGCAGCCAGAGAAGCTAATATTAAAGTAGAGACTGTGCCTGGACCTAATGCTGGGTTGACGGCTTTGATGGCTAGTGGATTACCTTCATATGTATATACATTTTTAGGATTTTTGCCACGAAAAGAGAAAGAAAAAAGTGCTGTATTAGAGCAACGTATGCATGAAAATAGCACATTAATTATATACGAATCACCGCATCGTGTGACAGATACATTAAAAACAATTGCAAAGATAGATGCAACACGACTAGTATCACTAGGGCGTGAATTGACTAAGAAGTTCGAACAAATTGTAACTGATGATGTAACACAATTACAAGCATTGATTCAGCAAGGCGATGTACCATTGAAAGGCGAATTCGTTATCTTGATTGAGGGTGCTAAAGCGAACAATGAGATATCGTGGTTTGATGATTTATCTATCAATGAGCATGTTGATCATTATATTCAAACTTCACAGATGAAACCAAAACAAGCTATTAAAAAAGTTGCTGAAGAACGACAACTTAAAACGAATGAAGTATATAATATTTATCATCAAATAAGTTAATCACTTTATCGATTAAATGAAATTTTAAACGATTTTATAAATGCAAGCTGTAATTTTAAATGGTAAGTTATCATTTTGCATTGATACTGATAAAATGATGTTGACTATGATAAAAAAATGATGACATCGACGTTTTTTAATGTAAAATAAATACATTGAAAGTAATAAATACCTTAACATTGAATAAGATGAAAATGAGATGACGAGATAAATGTTCGCGTCCGTTGAAATGCATAGAAATCTTAGATATTATTTGAAGTGAGACATTACGAGGAGGAACAGTTATGGCTAAAGAAACATTTTATATAACAACCCCAATATACTATCCTAGTGGGAATTTACATATAGGACATGCATATTCTACAGTGGCTGGAGATGTTATTGCAAGATATAAGAGAATGCAAGGATATGATGTTCGTTATTTGACTGGAACGGATGAACACGGTCAAAAAATTCAAGAAAAAGCTCAAAAAGCTGGTAAGACAGAAATTGAATATTTGGATGAGATGATTGCTGGAATTAAACAATTGTGGGCTAAGCTTGAAATTTCAAATGATGATTTTATCAGAACAACTAAAGAACGTCATAAACATGTCGTTGAGCAAGTGTTTGAACGTTTATTAAAGCAAGGTGATATCTATTTAGGTGAATATGAAGGTTGGTATTCTGTTCCGGATGAAACATACTATACAGAGTCACAATTAGTAGACCCACAATACGAAAACGGTAAAATTATTGGTGGTAAAAGTCCAGATTCTGGACACGAAGTTGAACTAGTTAAAGAAGAAAGTTATTTCTTTAATATTAGTAAATATACAGACCGTCTATTAGAATTCTATGACCAAAACCCAGATTTTATACAACCACCATCAAGAAAAAATGAAATGATTAACAACTTCATTAAACCAGGACTTGCTGATTTGGCTGTTTCTCGTACATCATTTAACTGGGGTGTCCATGTTCCGTCTAATCCAAAACATGTTGTTTATGTTTGGATTGATGCGTTAGTTAACTATATTTCAGCATTAGGCTATTTATCAGATGATGAGTCACTATTTAACAAATACTGGCCAGCAGATATTCATTTAATGGCTAAGGAAATTGTGCGATTCCACTCAATTATTTGGCCTATTTTATTGATGGCATTAGACTTACCGTTACCTAAAAAAGTCTTTGCACATGGTTGGATTTTGATGAAAGATGGAAAAATGAGTAAATCTAAAGGTAATGTCGTAGACCCTAATATTTTAATTGATCGCTATGGTTTAGATGCCACACGTTATTATCTAATGCGTGAATTACCATTTGGTTCAGATGGCGTATTTACACCTGAAGCATTTGTTGAGCGTACAAATTTCGATCTAGCAAATGACTTAGGCAACTTAGTAAACCGTACGATTTCTATGATTAATAAGTACTTTGATGGCGAATTACCAGCGTATCAAGGCCCACTTCATGAATTAGATGAAGAAATGGAAGCTATGGCTTTAGAAACAGTGAAAAGCTATACTGAAAGTATGGAAAGCTTGCAATTTTCTGTGGCATTATCTACGGTATGGAAGTTTATTAGTAGAACGAATAAGTATATTGACGAAACAACGCCTTGGGTATTAGCTAAGGACGATAGCCAAAAAGATATGTTAGGCAATGTTATGGCTCACTTAGTTGAAAATATTCGTTATGCAGCTGTATTATTACGTCCATTCTTAACTCATGCGCCGAAAGAGATTTTTGAACAATTGAACATTAACAATCCTCAATTTATGGAATTTAGTAGTTTAGAGCAATATGGTGTGCTTACTGAGCCAATTATGGTTACTGGGCAACCTAAACCTATTTTCCCAAGATTGGATAGCGAAGCGGAAATTGCATATATCAAAGAATCAATGCAACCGCCTGCTACTGAAGAGGAAAAAGAAGAGATTCCTAGCAAACCTCAAATTGATATTAAAGACTTTGATAAAGTTGAAATTAAGGCAGCAACGATTATTGATGCTGAACATGTTAAGAAGTCAGATAAGCTTTTAAAAATTCAAGTAGACTTAGATTCTGAACAAAGACAAATTGTATCAGGAATTGCCAAATTCTATACACCAGATGATATTATTGGTAAAAAAGTAGCAGTTGTTACTAACTTGAAACCAGCTAAATTAATGGGACAAAAATCTGAAGGTATGATATTATCTGCTGAAAAAGATGGTGTATTAACCTTAGTAAGTTTACCAAGTGCAATTCCAAATGGTGCAGTGATTAAATAACTGTATTTTTAAAAATTAGGAGAGATAATTATGTTAATCGATACACATGTCCATTTAAATGATGAGCAATACGATGATGATTTGAGTGAAGTGATTACACGTGCTAGAGAAGCAGGTGTTGATCGTATGTTTGTAGTTGGTTTTAACAAATCGACAATTGAACGCGCGATGAAATTAATCGATGAATATGATTTTTTATATGGCATTATCGGTTGGCATCCAGTTGACGCAATTGATTTTACAGAAGAACACTTGGAATGGATTGAATCTTTAGCTCAGCATCCAAAAGTGATTGGTATTGGTGAAATGGGATTAGATTATCACTGGGATAAATCTCCTGCAGATGTTCAAAAGGAAGTTTTTAGAAAGCAAATTGCTTTAGCTAAGCGTTTGAAGTTACCAATTATCATTCATAACCGTGAAGCAACACAAGACTGTATCGATATCTTATTGGAGGAGCATGCTGAAGAGGTAGGCGGGATTATGCATAGCTTTAGTGGTTCTTCAGAAATTGCAGATATTGTAACTAATAAGCTGAATTTTTATATTTCATTAGGTGGACCAGTGACATTTAAAAATGCTAAACAGCCTAAAGAAGTTGCTAAGCATGTGTCAATGGAGCGATTGCTAGTTGAAACCGATGCACCGTATCTTTCGCCACATCCGTATAGAGGAAAGCGAAATGAACCGGCGAGAGTAACTTTAGTAGCTGAACAAATTGCTGAATTAAAAGGCTTATCTTATGAAGAAGTGTGCGAACAAACAACTAAAAATGCAGAGAAATTGTTTAATTTAAATTCATAAAGTTAAAAGTGAGAAAGATCACCGCCATAAATATAAACGATGCTATATTCGTTTAATATGCTATGGTTCTTTCTCACTTTTTTAAATTAAAATATCGTGTATGTGCAATACGTGCGATAGAGATGGTTAGTGCTTTGAAATTAAGAATTGTAGGAAGGCGTTTTAAATGAAAATCAATGAGTTTATAGTTGTAGAAGGACGAGATGATACTGAGCGTGTTAAACGAGCTGTTGAATGTGATACGATTGAAACGAATGGTAGTGCCATCAATGAACAAACTTTAGAAGTAATTAGAAATGCTCAACAAAGTCGAGGCGTTATTGTATTAACAGATCCAGATTTCCCAGGAGATAAAATTAGAAGTACAATTACTGAACATGTCAAAGGTGTTAAACATGCGTATATTGATAGAGAAAAAGCTAAAAATAAAAAAGGGAAAATCGGTGTTGAACATGCCGACTTAATTGATATTAAAGAAGCGTTACTGCATGTTAGTTCACCCTTTGATGAAGCTTATGAATCAATTGATAAATCTGTGCTTATAGAGTTGGGGTTAATCGTTGGGAAAGATGCAAGGCGCCGTAGAGAAATTTTAAGTAGAAAATTGCGAATCGGCCATTCGAATGGTAAGCAGTTATTGAAAAAGTTAAATGCATTTGGTTATACCGAAGCGGATGTAAGGCAAGCTTTAGAAGATGAATGAGGAAGTGAAAATGTTGGATAATAAAGATATTGCAACACCATCAAGAACGCGAGCGTTGTTAGATAAATATGGCTTTAATTTTAAAAAAAGTTTAGGACAGAACTTTTTGATAGATGTGAATATCATTAATAATATCATTGATGCAAGTGATATTGATGCACAAACTGGGGTGATTGAAATTGGTCCAGGTATGGGGTCGTTGACAGAACAATTGGCCAGACATGCTAAAAGAGTATTGGCATTTGAAATTGATCAACGTTTAATACCTGTATTAAATGATACACTATCACCTTATGATAATGTAACGGTGATTAATGAAGATATTTTAAAAGCGAATATTAAAGAAGCTGTTGAAAATCATTTACAAGATTGTGAAAAAATAATGGTTGTTGCAAACCTGCCGTACTATATTACGACGCCAATTTTATTAAATTTAATGCAACAAGACATACCGATTGATGGCTACGTAGTAATGATGCAAAAAGAAGTGGGCGAACGCTTAAATGCTGAAGTAGGTTCAAAAGCATATGGTTCATTATCAATTGTCGTACAATACTATACAGAGACTAGTAAAGTATTAACGGTACCTAAATCTGTATTTATGCCACCACCTAATGTTGATTCAATAGTTGTAAAACTGATGCAGAGAACTGAACCGTTAGTAACAGTAGATAACGAGGAAGCATTTTTTAAGTTAGCAAAAGCAGCATTTGCACAAAGAAGAAAGACAATTAACAATAACTATCAAAATTATTTTAAAGATGGTAAACAACACAAAGAAGTAATTTTACAATGGTTGGAACAAGCGGGTATTGATCCAAGACGTCGCGGTGAAACGCTATCTATTCAAGATTTTGCTAAATTGTATGAAGAAAAGAAAAAATTCCCTCAATTAGAAAATTAAATGATTGACAAAGCAAAGCACTATTGTTAAAATTTAAATTTTGTTTGACGAAAACGCTGCAAATATGGTATTATGTAACTTGTAGCGAGGTGGAGCAATATGCCAAAATCAATTTTGGACATCAAAAATTCTATTGATTGTCATGTAGGAAATCGTATTGTACTGAAAGCCAATGGAGGCCGTAAGAAAACAATAAAACGTTCTGGAATTTTAAAAGAAACATATCCGTCAGTTTTCATTGTTGAGTTAGATCAAGACAAACACAACTTTGAGAGAGTATCTTATACATACACTGATGTGTTAACTGAAAATGTTCAAGTTTCATTTGAAGAGGATAATCATCACGAATCAATTGCACACTAAATAAGACATATAGAGATGTTAGACGTTTCTCAGTATAAGAAGTAAATATTATGATAATTATTTGAGTGTTGGGCATTATGTTCAATACTCTTTTTATTTACAAAATGTTTAACACTGATGTTTCGCTTATAGATTTTTCAGTAAATGGATAATTGTATTTATAAACACAAATACAAGTAAATACTAAGTAATTAGATGGAGAAAATTACTTTTTTATTAAAAAAACACTAAAAAACAAATTAAAATGTCAAATATTAATTCTCTTTATGTTAAAATCATCATATTAAGATAACGAAAAGAGGGCGGAAAATGATATATGAAACGGCACCAGCCAAAATTAATTTTACGCTCGATACACTTTTTAAAAGAAATGATGGCTATCATGAGATTGAAATGATAATGACAACAGTTGATTTAAATGATCGTTTAACTTTCCATAAAAGAAAAGATCGAAAGATAGTTGTTGAGATTGAACATAATTATGTGCCTTCTAATCATAAAAATCTCGCATATCGTGCAGCGCAACTATTTATTGAGCAATATCAACTAAAGCAAGGTGTAACAATTTCTATCGATAAAGAAATACCTGTTTCTGCTGGCTTAGCTGGAGGTTCGGCTGATGCAGCAGCAACGTTGAGAGGATTGAATCGACTTTTTAATATAGGGGCGAGTTTGGAAGAATTGGCTCTACTAGGCAGTAAAATCGGGACAGATATTCCGTTTTGTATTTATAATAAAACTGCACTATGTACTGGAAGAGGAGAGAAAATCGAGTTTTTAAATAAACCACCTTCAGCTTGGGTGATTCTTGCTAAACCAAACTTAGGCATATCATCACCAGATATATTTAAGTTGATTAATTTAGATAAGCGTTACGACGTACATACGAAAATGTGTTATGAGGCCTTAGAAAATCGAGATTATCAACAATTATGTCAAAGTTTGTCTAATCGATTAGAGCCAATTTCTGTTTCAAAACACCCACAAATCGATAAATTAAAAAACAATATGTTGAAAAGTGGTGCAGATGGTGCGTTAATGAGTGGAAGCGGACCGACTGTGTATGGGCTAGCACGAAAAGAAAGCCAAGCAAAAAATATTTATAATGCAGTTAACGGTTGTTGTAATGAAGTGTACTTAGTTAGACTATTAGGATAGAAGGGTTGAAAAGATGAGATATAAACGAAGCGAGAGAATTGTTTTTATGACGCAATATTTGATGAACCATCCGAATAAATTGATTCCATTAACTTTTTTTGTGAAAAAATTTAAACAGGCGAAGTCTTCAATAAGTGAAGATGTCCAAATTATAAAAAATACATTCCAAAAAGAAAAGTTAGGTACAGTAATTACTACTGCTGGCGCAAGTGGTGGTGTTACGTATAAACCAATGATGAGTAAAGAAGAGGCGACTGAAGTTGTTAATGAGGTCATTACTCTATTAGAAGAGAAAGAACGTTTGTTACCTGGCGGGTATTTATTTTTATCAGATTTGGTAGGTAATCCATCGCTACTAAACAAAGTTGGTAAGTTAATTGCCAGTATTTACATGGAAGAAAAATTAGATGCTGTTGTTACCATTGCGACAAAAGGTATTTCATTGGCAAATGCAGTTGCTAATATTTTAAATTTACCAGTAGTAGTGATTAGAAAAGACAACAAGGTGACTGAAGGTTCTACAGTTTCAATTAATTACGTTTCAGGATCTTCAAGAAAAATAGAGACAATGGTACTTTCGAAGAGAACTTTAGCAGAAAATTCAAATGTTTTAGTTGTCGATGATTTTATGAGGGCTGGTGGCTCTATTAATGGTGTTATGAATTTAATGAATGAGTTTAAAGCCCATGTAAAAGGGGTATCAGTACTTGTAGAATCAAAAGAAGTTAAACAAAGATTGATTGAAGATTATACTTCCTTAGTGAAATTATCTGATGTAGATGAATATAATCAAGAGTTTAACGTAGAACCTGGCAACAGTTTATCTAAGTTTTCATAAAAGGAGTTTTAGTATTATGAAAATCATTAACACAACAAGATTACCGGAAGCACTTGGACCATATTCGCATGCAACAGTTGTGAATGGTATGGTTTATACTTCTGGTCAAATTCCATTGAATGTTGATGGACATATCGTAAGCGCTGATGTTCAAGAACAAACAAAACAAGTTTTAGATAATCTAAAGGTTGTTTTGGAAGAAGCAGGATCTGATTTGAATTCTGTTGCGAAAGCGACCATTTTCATTAAAGATATGAATGATTTCCAAAAAATAAATGAAGTGTATGGTCAATATTTTAATGAACACAAGCCAGCGCGTAGTTGTGTAGAGGTTGCGCGTTTGCCAAAAGATGTGAAAGTAGAAATTGAATTAGTAAGTAAAATTAAGGAATTATAATTTTCGATTAATATGTTTAATCAAGCTTCTAAATAAAACAGAGAGATATATACTATAGGGGGGCTCACTACATGAAAGTGACAGATGTAAGACTTAGAAAAATACAAACAGATGGACGAATGAAAGCACTCGTTTCCATTACATTAGATGAAGCTTTCGTAATTCATGATTTACGTGTAATTGAAGGAAACTCTGGCTTGTTCGTTGCAATGCCAAGTAAACGTACACCAGATGGTGAATTCCGCGACATCGCGCATCCTATTAATTCAGATATGAGACAAGAAATTCAAGATGCAGTGATGAAAGTATATGATGAAACAGATGAAGTAGTACCAGATAAAAACGCTACATCAGAAGATTCAGAAGAAGCTTAATCAATTTTATATTTAGCGATGTAATACATTTGCAATAAGTTGATTTGATACTGTCGATAAAGCATAAAGCTTTGTCGGCAGTTTTTTTAGTTTGTATTAATGTTAATTTTATGAAATGAAAGGCTAATAAATATATATGTTAACAGATTATGATGATATGAAAATTATTGATACATTGCTGATAAAAATTGCGTTTGAATGATGCTCGTATTTTTGAATTAAGGAAAAAGTTGTTTTTAAAATTACAACGAATTAAAAACAATGCCTTTTATATGTTGAAAGAGTATTGCAGATTAAATTATAATAATGACGAAGTGTAAAATTTAATGGGGGTTAATGTTCATGCGAAGACACGCGATAATTTTGGCAGCAGGTAAAGGCACAAGAATGAAATCTAAAAAGTATAAAGTGCTACACGAGGTTGCTGGAAAACCTATGGTCGAACATGTATTGGAAAGTGTGAAAGGCTCTGGTGTCGATCAAGTTGTAACCATCGTAGGACATGGTGCTGAAAGTGTAAAAGGACATTTAGGTGAGCGTTCTTTATACAGTTTTCAAGAGGAACAACTCGGTACTGCGCATGCAGTGCAAATGGCGAAATCACACTTAGAAGACAAGGAAGGTACGACGATCGTTGTATGTGGTGACACACCGCTCATCACAAAGGAAACATTAGAAACATTGATTGCGCATCACGAGGATGCTAATGCTCAAGCAACTGTATTATCTGCATCGATTCAACAACCATATGGATACGGAAGAATCGTTCGAAATGCGTCAGGTTGTTTAGAACGCATAGTTGAAGAGAAAGATGCAACGCAAGCTGAAAAGGATATTAATGAAATTAGTTCAGGTATTTTTGCGTTTAATAATAAAACGTTGTTTGAAAAATTAACACAAGTGAAAAATGATAATGCGCAAGGTGAATATTACCTCCCTGATGTATTGTCGTTAATTTTAAATGATGGCGGCATCGTAGAAGTCTATCGTACCAATGATGTTGAAGAAATAATGGGTGTAAATGATCGTGTAATGCTTAGTCAGGCTGAGAAGGCGATGCAACGTCGTACGAATCATTATCACATGCTAAATGGTGTGACAATCATCGATCCTGACAGCACTTTTATTGGTCCAGACGTTACAATTGGCAGTGATACAGTCATTGAACCAGGTGTACGAATTAATGGTCGTACAGAAATTGGCGAAGATGTTGTTATTGGTCAGTACTCTGAAATTAACAATAGTACGATTGAAAATGGTGCATGTATTCAACAGTCTGTTGTTAACGATGCTAGCGTAGGAGCGAATACTAAGGTCGGACCGTTTGCACAATTGAGACCAGGCGCGCAATTAGGTGCAGATGTTAAGGTTGGAAATTTTGTAGAAATTAAAAAAGCAGATCTTAAAGATGGTGCAAAGGTTTCGCATTTAAGTTATATTGGCGATGCTGTAATAGGCGAACGTACGAATATTGGCTGTGGAACGATAACAGTTAACTATGATGGTGAAAATAAATTTAAAACTATCGTCGGCAAAGATTCATTTGTCGGATGCAATGTTAATTTAGTAGCACCTGTAACAATTGGTGATGATGTATTGGTGGCAGCTGGTTCCACAATCACAGATGACGTACCAAATGACAGTTTAGCTGTGGCAAGAGCAAGACAAACAACAAAAGAAGGATATAGGAAATAATCATTTACGTATTTAAAATGGCTAGGATAAAAGGATAATCCTATGTAATATTAATGTAATCTTTATGATTTAATGATTCGCATAGTAATGGAGTTACATTTTATATATAATAGTAATTGCGTAAGTAAATAATTGGAGGACTATAAATGTTAAATAATGAATATAAGAATTCGTCATTAAAGATTTTTTCATTGAAAGGAAACGAAGCATTAGCGCAAGAAGTTGCTGACCAAGTAGGAATTGAACTAGGTAAATGTTCAGTTAAACGTTTTAGTGATGGAGAAATTCAAATTAATATCGAAGAGAGTATTCGTGGTTGTGACGTATTTATTATTCAACCAACATCATATCCTGTGAATCTACATTTAATGGAATTATTAATTATGATTGATGCTTGTAAACGTGCTTCTGCAGCAACAATCAATATTGTAGTGCCATATTATGGATATGCAAGACAAGATAGAAAAGCCCGTAGCCGTGAGCCAATCACTGCTAAATTAGTTGCAAACTTAATCGAAACAGCTGGCGCAACTCGTATGATTGCGTTAGACTTACATGCACCACAAATTCAAGGATTCTTTGATATTCCAATTGACCACTTAATGGGTGTGCCAATTCTTGCTAAACATTTCAAAGATGATCCGAATATTAACCCAGAAGAATGTGTCGTTGTTTCACCAGACCATGGCGGTGTTACACGTGCACGAAAATTAGCTGACATTTTAAAAACTCCAATTGCAATTATAGATAAACGTCGTCCTAGACCAAATGTTGCTGAAGTGATGAACATTGTTGGTGAGATTGAAGGACGTACGGCAATTATTATTGACGATATTATTGATACAGCAGGTACAATCACGTTAGCTGCACAAGCATTAAAAGATAAAGGTGCTAAAGAAGTATATGCTTGTTGTACACACCCTGTTTTATCAGGACCGGCTAAAGAACGTATCGAAAATTCTGCTATAAAAGAATTAATCGTAACAAACTCAATTCATTTAGATGAAGACCGCAAACCATCTAACACTAAAGAATTATCTGTTGCTGGTTTAATCGCACAAGCTATCATTCGTGTATACGAAAGAGAATCAGTTAGCGTATTATTTGACTAATATTTAAAAGGCGTTTGACGAACATATTCCAAACGTGTATAATAGTTTCGTTCGTGATTATACGAATAAATAAACACTTGCAAGCAACGATTATGTTGATGGGTAAGTGAGGTGCTCGTTTTGAGCAAAAATGAAAGGTGGAAATGAGAATGGCTTCATTAAAGTCAATCATCCGTCAAGGTAAACAAACACGTTCAGATCTTAAACAATTAAGAAAATCTGGTAAAGTACCAGCAGTAGTATACGGTTACGGTACTAAAAACGTGTCAGTTAAAGTTGATGAAGTAGAATTCATCAAAGTTATCCGTGAAGTAGGTCGTAACGGTGTTATCGAATTAGGCGTTGGTTCTAAAACTATCAAAGTTATGGTTGCAGACTACCAATTCGATCCACTTAAAAACCAAATTACTCACATTGACTTCTTAGCAATCAATATGAGTGAAGAACGTACTGTTGAAGTACCAGTTCAATTAGTTGGTGAAGCAGTAGGCGCTAAAGAAGGCGGCGTAGTTGAACAACCATTATTCAACTTAGAAGTAACTGCTACTCCAGACAATATTCCAGAAGCAATCGAAGTAGACATTACTGAATTAAACATTAACGACAGCTTAACTGTTGCAGATGTTAAAGTAACTGGCGACTTCAAAATCGAAAACGATTCAGCTGAATCAGTAGTAACAGTAGTTGCTCCAACTGAAGAACCAACTGAAGAAGAAATCGAAGCTATGGAAGGCGAACAACAAACTGAAGAACCAGAAGTTGTTGGCGAAAGCAAAGAAGACGAAGAAAAAACTGAAGAGTAATTTTAATCTGTTACATTAAAGTTTTTATACTTTGTTTAACAAGCACTGTGCTTATTTTAATATAAGCATGGTGCTTTTTGTGTTATTATAAAGCTTAATTAAACTTTATTGCTTTGTACTAAAGTTAAATTAATTTTAGTGAGTAAAAGACATTAAACTCAACAACGATACATTATAAAAATTTTAATGTACTTGATTTTAAAATACATACTTACTAAGCTAAAGAATAATGATAATTGATGGCAATGGCGGAAAATAGATGTTGTCATTATAATAATAAATGAAACAATTATGTTGGAGGTAAACACGCATGAAATGTATTGTAGGTCTAGGTAATATAGGTAAACGTTTTGAACTTACAAGACATAATATCGGCTTTGAAGTCGTTGATTATATTTTAGAGAAAAATAATTTTTCATTAGATAAACAAAAGTTTAAAGGTGCATATACTATTGAACGAATGAACGGAGATAAAGTGTTATTTATCGAACCAATGACAATGATGAATTTGTCAGGTGAAGCAGTTGCACCGATTATGGATTATTACAATGTTAATCCAGAAGATTTAATTGTCTTATATGATGATTTAGATTTAGAACAAGGACAAGTTCGCTTAAGACAAAAAGGAAGTGCGGGCGGTCACAATGGTATGAAATCAATTATTAAAATGCTTGGTACAGACCAATTTAAACGTATTCGTATTGGCGTGGGAAGACCAACGAATGGTATGACGGTACCTGATTATGTTTTACAACGCTTTTCAAATGATGAAATGGTAACGATGGAAAAAGTTATCGAACACGCAGCACGCGCAATTGAAAAGTTTGTTGAAACATCACGATTTGACCATGTTATGAATGAATTTAATGGTGAAGTGAAATAATGACAATATTGACAACGCTTATAAAAGAAGATAATCATTTTCAAGACCTTAATCAGGTATTTGGACAAGCAAACACACTAGTAACTGGTCTTTCCCCGTCAGCTAAAGTGACGATGATTGCTGAAAAATATGCACAAAGTAATCAACAGTTATTATTAATTACCAATAATTTATACCAAGCAGATAAATTAGAAACAGATTTACTTCAATTTATAGATGCTGAAGAATTGTATAAGTATCCTGTGCAAGATATTATGACCGAAGAGTTTTCAACACAAAGCCCTCAACTGATGAGTGAACGTATTAGAACTTTAACTGCGTTAGCTCAAGGTAAGAAAGGGTTATTTATCGTTCCTTTAAATGGTTTGAAAAAGTGGTTAACTCCTGTTGAAATGTGGCAAAATCACCAAATGACATTGCGTGTTGGTGAGGATATCGATGTGGACCAATTTCTTAACAAATTAGTTAATATGGGGTACAAGCGGGAATCCGTGGTATCGCATATTGGTGAATTCTCATTGCGAGGAGGTATTATCGATATCTTTCCGCTAATTGGGGAACCAATCAGAATTGAGCTATTTGATACCGAAATTGATTCTATTCGGGATTTTGATGTTGAAACGCAGCGTTCCAAAGATAATATTGAAGAAGTTGATATAACAACTGCAAGTGATTATATCATTACTGAAGAAGTGATCAGCCATCTTAAAGAAGAGTTAAAAAGTGCATATGAAAATACAAGACCCAAAATAGATAAATCAGTGCGCAATGATCTGAAAGAAACGTATGAAAGTTTTAAATTATTCGAAAGTACATACTTTGATCATCAAATACTACGTCGTTTAGTAGCGTTTATGTATGAAACACCTTCGACAATTATTGATTATTTCCAAAAAGATGCAATCATTGCAGTTGATGAATTTAATCGTATTAAAGAAACTGAAGAAAGTTTAACAGTAGAGTCTGATTCGTTTATTAGCAATATTATTGAAAGTGGTAATGGATTTATAGGACAAAGTTTTATAAAATATGATGATTTTGAAACATTGATTGAAGGCTATCCTGTCACTTATTTTTCATTATTCGCTACAACAATGCCGATAAAACTAAATCATATTATTAAATTTTCATGTAAACCTGTCCAACAATTTTATGGGCAATATGACATTATGCGTTCTGAATTTCAACGATATGTTAACCAAAATTATCATATCGTGGTTTTGGTCGAAACCGAAACTAAAGTTGAACGTATGCAAGCGATGTTAAGTGAAATGCATATTCCATCAATAACAAAATTGCATCGCTCAATGTCATCGGGGCAAGCAGTGATTATTGAAGGCAGTTTATCTGAAGGATTTGAACTACCTGATATGGGATTAGTTGTCATTACTGAGCGTGAGCTTTTTAAATCAAAACAGAAAAAGCAACGAAAACGTACGAAAGCTATCTCAAATGCTGAAAAAATTAAGTCTTACCAAGATTTAAATGTGGGAGATTATATTGTTCATGTGCATCATGGTGTTGGTAGATATTTAGGTGTTGAGACGCTCGAAGTAGGGCAAACACATCGTGATTATATTAAATTGCAATATAAAGGTACGGATCAACTATTTGTTCCAGTAGATCAAATGGATCAAGTTCAAAAATATGTAGCTTCGGAAGATAAGACGCCAAAATTAAATAAACTCGGTGGCAGTGAATGGAAAAAAACAAAAGCTAAAGTTCAACAAAGTGTTGAAGATATTGCTGAAGAGTTGATTGATTTATATAAAGAAAGAGAAATGGCAGAAGGTTATCAATATGGGGAAGACACAGCTGAGCAAACAACATTTGAATTAGATTTTCCATATGAACTTACGCCTGACCAAGCGAAATCTATCGATGAAATTAAAGATGACATGCAAAAATCGCGTCCAATGGACCGCTTGCTATGTGGTGATGTTGGTTATGGTAAAACTGAAGTTGCAGTGAGAGCAGCATTCAAAGCTGTAATGGAAGGAAAGCAGGTTGCATTTTTAGTTCCTACAACTATTTTAGCTCAGCAACATTATGAGACGTTAATTGAGCGTATGCAAGATTTTCCTGTTGAAATTCAATTAATGAGTCGTTTTAGAACGCCTAAAGAGATAAAGCAAACTAAGGAGGGACTTAAAACGGGGTTTGTTGACATAGTTGTTGGTACACACAAATTACTTAGTAAAGATATACAGTATAAAGATTTAGGACTATTGATTGTAGATGAAGAACAACGATTTGGTGTACGCCATAAAGAGCGTATTAAAACATTAAAACATAATGTAGATGTACTAACATTGACCGCAACCCCAATACCTAGAACATTGCATATGAGTATGCTAGGTGTGCGCGATTTGTCAGTCATTGAAACGCCACCAGAAAATCGTTTCCCAGTTCAAACATATGTATTAGAACAGAACATGAGTTTTATCAAAGAAGCTTTAGAAAGAGAACTATCCCGTGATGGCCAAGTATTTTATCTTTATAATAAAGTGCAATCCATTTATGAAAAACGAGAACAACTCCAGATGTTAATGCCAGATGCTAACATTGCAGTTGCTCATGGACAAATGACAGAGCGCGATTTAGAAGAAACGATGTTAAGTTTTATCAATAATGAATATGATATTTTGGTAACGACGACGATTATTGAAACAGGTGTCGATGTCCCAAATGCAAATACTTTGATCATTGAAGATGCAGATCGCTTTGGATTGAGTCAGTTGTATCAATTAAGAGGTCGTGTTGGTCGTTCAAGTCGTATTGGTTATGCATACTTCTTACATCCAGCAAATAAGGTACTAACTGAGACTGCAGAAGATCGATTACAAGCGATTAAAGAATTTACGGAGTTAGGCTCAGGATTTAAGATTGCGATGCGTGATTTGAATATTCGTGGTGCTGGTAATTTGTTAGGTAAACAACAGCACGGCTTTATTGATACAGTTGGATTTGATTTGTACAGTCAAATGTTAGAAGAAGCTGTAAATGAAAAACGTGGTATTAAGGAACCAGAATCTGAGGTGCCAGAAGTCGAAGTTGATTTAAACTTGGATGCATATTTGCCAACAGAATATATTGCAAATGAACAAGCTAAAATTGAAATTTATAAAAAGCTACGAAAAACTGAAACATTTGATCAAATTATCGACATTAAAGACGAATTAATTGATCGTTTCAATGATTATCCTGTTGAAGTAGCACGTTTGCTTGATATAGTGGAAATAAAAGTACACGCATTACATTCAGGTATCACGTTGATTAAAGATAAAGGGAAAATAATTGATATTCATTTATCTGTAAAAGCCACTGAAAATATTGATGGCGAAGTGCTGTTCAAAGCAACACAACCTTTAGGTAGAACAATGAAGGTTGGTGTTCAAAATAATGCAATGACAATTACTTTAACGAAACAAAATCAATGGCTTGATAGTTTGAAGTTCTTAGTTAAGTGCATTGAAGAAAGTATGAGAATCAGTGATGAAGCATAAAGAAGCATTTAATGGCGTTGTCGTGTTAACTGCTGCATTAATTGTCCTTAAAATTCTGAGTGCTGTATATCGAATTCCATATCAAAATATATTAGGCGATACAGGTTTGTATGCATATCAACAAGTGTATCCAATTGTAGCATTAGGAATGATATTATCGATGAATGCCATTCCTAGTGCAATTACACAAAATATAGGGAAGTATCATAGTGACGAAGCATATGCAAAAGCAGTCGCTTATATACAATTAGTTGGTATATTATTATTTATTGCTATTTTTGTGTTTGCGAACAATATTGCACATATGATGGGTGATAGCCATTTAACACCAATGATTCAAGCAGCAAGTTTAAGCTTTATATTTATAGGTATGCTTGGCGTGTTAAGAGGTTATTATCAATCTGCAAATAATATGACAGTTCCGGCTATTTCCCAGGTTATAGAACAAGTTATACGAGTAGGTATTATTATTGTTACTATTGTTGTTTTTGTAGATAGAGGTTGGACGATATATGAAGCGGGAACAATTGCTATTTTAGCATCAACGATAGGTTTTTTAGGTTCTTCAATTTATTTAGTAGCGCACCGACCTTTTAAGTTTAAAATGGTAAATAACACTGCAAAGATCGTTTGGAAACAGTTCGCACTTTCGGTTTTGATTTTCGCTATCAGTCAATTAATCGTAATTTTATGGCAAGTGATTGATAGTGTTACTATTATTAAGTCACTTCAAGCGATACGCGTGCCATTCGATGTTGCCATAACTGAAAAAGGAGTCTATGACCGTGGTGCATCATTTATTCAGATGGGATTGATTGTAACTACAACATTTAGTTTTGCGCTCATTCCTCTGTTAAGTGACGCAATCAAAATGAATAATCAGGTACTTATGAATCGTTATGCAAATGCGTCATTAAAGATTACGATTTTAATAAGTACAGCAGCGGGAATAGGATTAATTAATTTATTGCCTTTAATGAACGGTGTATTTTTTAAGACGAATGATTTAACCTTAACGTTAAGCGTTTATATGATTACGGTCATTTGTGTATCATTAATTATGATGGATATGGCATTATTACAAGCTCAACATGCTGTGAGACCTATTTTTGTTGGTATGACGGCAGGATTGGTTATTAAATTTATACTTAATATCATTTTGATTCGTTTAAGTGGCATTATTGGTGCGAGCATTAGTACTGTTGTATCATTAATTATATTCGGTACGATTGTCCATATTGCTGTCACGAGAAAATACCACTTACATGCGATGAGACGATTTTTTATCAATGTTGTTTTAGGTATGGTATTTATGTCGATTGTTGTTCAATGCGTGTTAAACATAGTGACAACACACGGTAGAATCACTGGACTCATTGAATTATTATGTGCAGCAGTATTAGGTATCATTGCATTGTTTTTCTATATTTTTAGATTTAATGTTTTGACATATAAAGAGTTAACTTATTTACCATTTGGTTCAAAGTTGTATCAAATTAAGAAAGGAAGACGTTGATGGCACATACCATTACGATTGTTGGCTTAGGAAACTATGGCATTGATGATTTGCCGCTAGGGATATATAAATATTTAAAGACACATGATAAAGTTTATGCAAGAACGTTAGATCATCCAGTTATAGAATCATTGCAAGATGAATTAACATTTAAGAGTTTTGACCATGTTTATGAAGCACATGACCAATTTGAAGATGTCTATAATGATATTGTGGCGCAATTGGTTGAAGCTGCTAATGAAAAAGATATTGTCTATGCGGTTCCGGGTCATCCTAGAGTTGCTGAGACAACTACAGTGAAATTACTGGCTTTAGCAAAGAACAATACTGATATAGATGTGAAAGTTTTAGGTGGGAAAAGCTTTATTGATGATGTGTTTGAAGCAGTTAATGTAGATCCAAATGATGGCTTCACACTGTTAGATGCGACATCATTACAAGAAGAAACACTTAATGTTAGAACGCATACATTGATTACGCAAGTTTATAGTGCAATGGTTGCTGCTAATTTGAAAATCACTTTAATGGAACGATATCCTGATGATTACCCTGTTCAAATTGTCACTGGTGCACGAAGTGATGGTGTGGATAACGTTGTGACATGCCCATTATATGAATTGGACCATGATGAAAATGCATTCAATAATTTGACGAGTGTATTCGTACCAAAAATCACAACACCGACATATTTGTATCATGACTTTGATTTTGCAACGGAAGTGATTGATACTTTAGTTGATGAAGATAAAGGTTGTCCATGGGATAAAGTGCAAACGCATGAAACGCTTAAACGTTATTTACTTGAAGAAACATTTGAATTGTTCGAAGCTATTGACAATGAAGATGATTGGCATATGATTGAAGAACTAGGAGATATTTTATTACAAGTGTTATTGCATACTAGTATTGGTAAAAAAGAAGGGTATATCGACATTAAAGAAGTGATTACAAGTCTTAATGCTAAAATGATTCGTAGACACCCACACATATTTGGTGATGCTAATGCTGAAACTATCGATGACTTAAAAGAAATTTGGTCTAAGGCGAAAGATGCTGAAGGTAAACAGCCAAGAGTTAAATTTGAAAAAGTATTTGCAGAGCATTTTTTAAATTTATATGAGAAGACGAAGGATAAGTCATTTGATGAGGCCGCGTTAAAGCAGTGGCTAGAAAAAGGGGAGAGTAATACATGAGATTAGATAAATATTTAAAAGTATCACGGTTAATAAAGCGACGTACGCTAGCAAAAGAGGTAAGTGATCAAGGTAGAATTACAATAAATGGTAATGTTGCTAAAGCTGGATCGGATGTTAAAGTTGAAGATGTGCTGACGATTCGCTTTGGTCAAAAATTAGTAACAGTTAAAGTAACTGCATTAAATGAACATGCATCTAAAGATAACGCGAAGGGCATGTATGAAATCATTGAAGAGCGTCGACTTGAAGAAGCGTAAATTGGAGGTGACAAGCAATGAAAAATAAAGTAGAACATATAGAAAATCAGTACACGTCGCAAGAGAACAAGAAAAAACAACGTCAAAAAATGAAAATGCGTGTTGTTCGTAGGCGTATTACAGTATTTGCGGGCGTATTACTTGCGATAATTGTTGTTTTATCAATCTTGCTTGTTGTCCAAAAACATCGCAATGATATTGATGCACAGGAGCGAAAAGCGAAAGAAGCACAGTTTCAAAAGCAACAAAATGAAGAAATTGCGTTAAAAGAAAAGTTGAATAATCTGAATGACAAAGATTATATTGAAAAAATTGCGCGTGATGATTATTACTTAAGCAACAAAGGTGAAGTGATTTTTAGGTTGCCAGAAGACAAAGATTCGTCTAGCTCAAAATCTTCGAAAAAATAAATCCAAATTGATTCAAAATTATCCGAGTATAGACATTGTGAAAAAATCCAAACAAGGATATAATAAGGGAAAATCGAATCAAATCGGGAGGATTTATTTAACATATGTCAATCGAAGTTGGAAATAAGCTTAAAGGTAAAGTCACTGGTATTAAAAAGTTTGGTGCATTCGTAGAATTACCTGAAGGAAAAAGTGGTTTAGTTCACATTAGTGAAGTCGCAGATAATTATGTTGAAAACGTAGAAGAGCACCTTTCTGTTGGTGATGAAGTAGACGTAAAAGTATTATCTATTGCTGATGATGGAAAAATTAGTCTTTCAATAAAGAAAGCTAAAGACCGTCCACGTAGACAACATACGAGTAAACCAAGTCATCAAAAACCAGTGCAAAAAGCCGAAGATTTTGAAAAGAAATTAAGCAATTTCTTAAAAGATAGTGAAGATAAATTAACTTCAATCAAACGTCAAACAGAATCTAGACGCGGTGGCAAAGGTTCTAGACGTTAATTAAAATAAATAAAGACTGTTTCGATAAGGAATATATTTAGAATGATGCGTATCGAATAATCGATTGCAGCGTTAGACAATCTAAGACTGTTTCTTAAATAAGGAGCAGTCTCTTTTATTTGTAATGATATAACTAAGACTTATACCATTTTTGAAAATTGTAAAAGTGAGGTGATGTTATGCAGTTAAATAGTAATGGTTGGCATGTTGATGACCATATTGTTGTCGCAGTTTCTACAGGTATTGATAGTATGTGTTTATTGTATCAACTACTAAATGATTATAAAGATAGTTATAGAAAACTAACATGTTTACATGTCAATCATGGCGTTAGGTCAGCTTCAAACGAGGAAGCCAGATTTTTAGAAGCATACTGCGATCGTCACCACATCGATTTACATATCAAAAAGTTGGATTTGTCGCATAGTCTCAATCGAAATAACAGCATTCAGAATGAAGCTCGAATTAAACGTTACGAATGGTTTGATGAAATGATGAATGTATTAGAAGCGGATGTATTGCTAACGGCGCATCATTTGGACGATCAATTAGAAACTATTATGTATCGCATTTTTAATGGGAAATCAACGCGCAATAAACTAGGATTTGATGAGTTGTCGAAGCGAAAAGGTTATCAGATTTATCGACCACTTTTAGCTGTCTCTAAAAAAGAAATAAAACAATTCCAAGAGAGATATCATATACCATATTTTGAAGATGAATCTAATAAAGATAACAAATATGTTAGAAATGATATTCGTAATAGAATTATTCCAGCTATTGATGAAAATAATCAACTTAAAGTATCGCATTTATTAAAATTAAAACAATGGCATGATGAACAATATGATATTTTGCAATATTCAGCTAAACAATTTATTCAAGAATTTGTGAAGTTTGATGAACAGTCAAAATATTTAGAGGTTTCTAGACAATCTTTTAATGACTTGCCAAACTCATTAAAGATGGTTGTGTTGGATTGCCTATTATCAAAGTATTATGAGTTGTTTAATATTAGTGCTAAAACATACGAAGAGTGGTTTAAACAATTTAGTAGTAAGAAAGCACAATTCAGTATTAATCTCACGGATAAATGGATAATTCAAATCGCATATGGTAAATTAATAATAATGGCTAAAAATAATGGCGATACATATTTTAGAGTTCAAACTATTGAAAAGCCAGGTAATTATATTTTTAACAAATATCGATTAGAGATACATTCTAATTTACCAAAATGTTTATTTCCGCTTACAGTGAGAACACGACAAAGTGGCGATACATTTAAACTGAATGGGCGCGATGGTTATAAGAAAGTGAATCGCCTGTTTATAGATTGTAAAGTGCAACAGTGGGTTCGGGATCAAATGCCAATCGTATTGGATAAACAACAGCGCATTATTGCGGTAGGAGATTTATATCAACAACAAACAATAAAACAATGGATTATAATTAGTAAAAATGGAGATGAATAGCGTTATGCATAATGATTTGAAAGAAGTATTGTTAACTGAAGAAGATATTCAAAATATCTGTAAGGAATTGGGAGCACAATTAACAAAGGATTATCAAGGTAAACCATTAGTATGCGTGGGTATCTTAAAAGGCTCAGCAATGTTTATGTCAGATTTAATTAAACGAATTGATACCCATTTATCAATTGATTTCATGGATGTTTCTAGTTATCACGGAGGCACTGAGTCAACTGGTGAAGTTCAAATCATTAAAGATTTAGGTTCTTCTATTGAAAATAAAGACGTATTAATTATTGAAGATATCTTAGAGACTGGTACTACACTTAAGTCAATTACTGAATTATTACAATCTAGAAAAGTTAATTCATTAGAAATAGTTACTTTATTAGATAAACCAAACCGTCGTAAAGCGGACATTGAAGCTAAGTATGTAGGTAAAAAAATACCAGATGAATTTGTTGTTGGTTACGGTTTAGATTATCGTGAATTATACCGAAACTTACCATATATTGGTACGTTAAAACCTGAAGTGTATTCAAATTAATTTTTTAATCAATTTCAGTTATTATTACTATGCGTTTAAGAAATAATAGTGTAGACTCAAAAATATGAAAAATGTATTTCATATATATTTAATTTTAGACAAGACATATGTCTTAAAAAGTTGAAAAATATAGAGATTGATAAAACTAACACAGGGTGTGAATGACATTGATGTTAAGCTCAATTACTAGCTTATAAAACATGTCATATGTTACAATTTTTGTTAGTTTTATTATGGGAAGTAGGAGGAAATGACGCATGCAGAAAGCTTTTCGCAATGTGCTAGTTATCGTAATAATAGGCGTTATTATTTTTGGTCTATTTTCATATTTAAACGGTAATGGAAATATGCCGAAACAGCTTACATATAATCAATTTACTGAGAAGTTGGAAAAAGGTGACCTTAAAACTTTAGAAATCCAACCACAACAAAATGTCTATATGGTAAGTGGTAAAACGAAAAATGATGAAGACTATTCATCAACTATTTTATATAACAACGAAAAAGAATTACAAAAAATTACTGATGCTGCTAAAAAGCAAAACGGTGTAAAATTAACGATTAAAGAAGAAGAAAAACAAAGTGTCTTTGTGAGTATACTTTCAACATTAATTCCAGTTGTAGTCATAGCGTTATTATTTATTTTCTTCCTAAGCCAAGCACAAGGTGGCGGTAGTGGCGGTCGTATGATGAACTTTGGTAAATCTAAAGCAAAAATGTACGATAATAATAAACGTCGTGTTCGTTTCTCTGATGTAGCAGGGGCAGATGAAGAAAAACAAGAATTAATTGAAATTGTTGATTTCTTGAAAGATAATAAAAAATTCAAAGAAATGGGATCTAGGATTCCTAAAGGTGTCTTACTTGTTGGGCCTCCAGGTACTGGTAAAACATTACTTGCTAGAGCGGTTGCAGGTGAAGCAGGCGCACCATTCTTCTCTATTAGTGGTTCAGACTTTGTAGAGATGTTTGTTGGTGTTGGTGCGAGCCGTGTTCGTGACTTATTCGATAATGCTAAGAAAAACGCGCCTTGTATCATCTTTATCGATGAGATTGATGCTGTTGGTCGTCAACGTGGTGCAGGTGTTGGTGGCGGTCATGATGAACGTGAACAAACCCTAAACCAATTATTAGTTGAAATGGATGGATTCGGTGAAAATGAAGGTATCATAATGATAGCTGCTACAAACCGTCCTGATATCCTTGACCCAGCCTTATTACGTCCAGGTCGTTTTGATAGACAAATTCAAGTTGGTCGTCCAGATGTGAAAGGCCGTGAAGCAATTCTTCATGTTCATGCTAAAAACAAACCACTTGATGAAACGGTTGATTTAAAAGCAATTTCACAACGTACACCTGGTTTCTCAGGTGCTGATTTAGAGAACTTATTAAATGAAGCATCTTTAATTGCTGTACGTGAAGGTAAAAAGAAAATTGACATGAGAGATATCGAAGAGGCAACGGATAGAGTTATAGCCGGACCTGCTAAGAAATCTCGAGTTATTTCTAAGAAAGAACGTAATATTGTTGCTCATCACGAAGCTGGTCATACAATTATCGGTATGGTACTTGATGAGGCAGAAGTAGTGCATAAAGTTACTATTGTTCCACGTGGACAAGCAGGTGGTTATGCAATGATGCTACCTAAACAAGATCGTTTCTTAATGACTGAACAAGAGTTATTAGATAAAATCTGTGGTTTACTTGGTGGACGTGTATCAGAAGATATTAACTTTAACGAAGTATCAACAGGTGCTTCAAATGACTTCGAACGTGCAACACAAATCGCACGCTCAATGGTTACGCAATATGGTATGAGTAAAAAATTAGGACCATTACAGTTCGGTCATAGCAATGGTCAAGTATTCTTAGGTAAAGATATGCAAGGTGAGCCTAATTATTCAAGCCAAATCGCATATGAAATTGATAAAGAAGTTCAACGAATCGTTAAAGAACAATACGAACGTTGTAAACAAATTTTATTAGAGCACAAAGAACAATTAATTTTAATTGCTGAAACATTATTAACAGAAGAAACATTAGTTGCTGAACAAATTCAATCATTATTCTACGAAGGTAAATTACCTGAAATTGATTATGATGCAGCTAAAGTTGTTAAAGATGAAGATTCTGAATTTAATGATGGTAAATTCGGTAAATCTTATGAAGAAATTCGTAAAGAGCAATTAGAAGATGGAAAACGTGACGAAAGTGAAGATCGTAAAGAAGAAAAAGATATTGCTGAGGATAAAAAAGAAGCTGATAAATCTGATGAAAAAGATGAACCAGCACATCGACAAGCCCCAAATATCGAAAAACCTTACGATCCAAATCACCCAGACAATAAATAATCGATTATATTCAGTACCTCTTTCTATGATAAAGTTATAGAAAGAGGTACTTTTATGATTTAAGGAATACACGATTACTTACTAAGTAATGGTATTATGGCACGAATAGTTAATAATCAAACAAGTTGCTTCATTATTTAGAATGATGGGTGTAGAATAAGTACAATTGTTGCATTTTATGAAGTAAAGTAATTTTTAAAATATAGAGTAATAGAGGAGATTGAAATAATGACACACGATTATATTGTTAAAGCATTAGCATTTGATGGGGAGATTAGGGCTTATGCTGCTTTGACAACTGAAACTGTTCAAGAAGCACAAACGAGACATTATACATGGCCGACAGCATCTGCTGCAATGGGAAGAACAATGACAGCAACAGCTATGATGGGCGCAATGTTGAAAGGTGATCAAAAATTAACTGTCACTGTAGATGGCCAAGGACCTATTGGACGAATTATTGCCGATGCAAATGCTAAAGGCGAGGTGCGTGCTTATGTAGACCATCCACAAACTCATTTTCCATTAAATGAGCAAGGTAAACTTGATGTAAGACGAGCAGTAGGGACTAATGGATCTATTATGGTTGTTAAAGACGTTGGAATGAAAGACTATTTCTCTGGAGCAAGTCCAATTGTTTCAGGAGAACTTGGTGAAGATTTTACTTATTATTATGCTACAAGTGAACAAACACCTTCATCGGTAGGTCTTGGTGTATTGGTAAATCCTGATAATACGATTAAAGCAGCAGGAGGATTTATCATTCAAGTTATGCCAGGTGCCAAAGATGAAACAATTTCAAAATTAGAAAAAGCAATTAGTGAAATGACACCAGTTTCTAAATTAATTGAACAAGGATTAACGCCAGAAGGATTACTAAACGAAATCTTAGGTGAAGACCATGTGCAAATTTTAGAAAAAATGCCTGTTCAATTTGAATGTAATTGTAGTCATGAGAAATTTTTAAATGCTATTAAAGGATTGGGCGAGGCTGAGATTCAAAATATGATTAAAGAAGATCATGGTGCTGAAGCAGTATGTCATTTCTGTGGAAATAAATATAAATATACTGAAGAAGAATTAAACGTGTTGCTAGAAAGTTTAGCGTAATTTAATTTAAATCAATACGCTAAAATGTTTATTTTTAGCGGTTTAGTGAAATGTAGAACTAAATAGTTGTATAATCCTTAGTAATTTTGTTTGATTTCTAGAATTTATTTGATAAAATAATTCTATATCCGATAAATAAACTAAGATTTCAACAACTAACTAAAAAGGAGTGTTCTTAATGGCACAAAAACCAGTAGATAATATTACTCAAATTATTGGCGGTACACCGGTAGTCAAATTGAGAAATGTAGTAGATGACAATGCAGCAGATGTTTATGTAAAATTGGAATATCAAAATCCAGGTGGTTCTGTAAAGGATAGAATTGCTTTAGCAATGATTGAAAAAGCAGAGCGAGAAGGCAAAATTAAACCTGGCGATACAATTGTAGAACCAACTAGTGGTAATACGGGTATTGGTTTAGCATTTGTATGTGCTGCTAAAGGATATAAAGCAGTATTTACAATGCCTGAGACAATGAGCCAAGAGCGTCGTAATTTATTAAAAGCATACGGTGCGGAATTAGTCTTAACGCCTGGATCAGAAGCGATGAAAGGTGCAATTAAAAAAGCTAAAGAATTAAAAGAAGAACATGGTTACTTCGAGCCACAACAATTTGAAAACCCTGCGAACCCTGAAGTTCATGAGTTAACTACAGGTCCTGAGTTATTACAACAATTTGAAGGGAAAACTATCGATGCGTTCCTAGCTGGTGTTGGTACTGGCGGTACGTTATCTGGTGTAGGTAAAGTTCTGAAAAAAGAATATCCTAACATCGAAATTGTTGCTATAGAGCCTGAGGCTTCTCCAGTATTGAGCGGTGGTGAGCCAGGTCCACATAAATTACAAGGTTTAGGTGCTGGATTTATTCCAGGTACTCTGAATACAGAAATCTATGACAGTATTATTAAAGTAGGAAATGATACAGCGATGGAAATGTCTCGTCGAGTTGCTAAAGAGGAAGGTATTTTAGCAGGTATTTCATCAGGTGCTGCGATTTATGCTGCCATTCAAAAAGCAAAAGAATTAGGAAAAGGTAAAACAGTAGTAACAGTATTGCCGAGTAATGGTGAACGCTACTTATCAACACCTTTATATTCATTCGATGACTAATTAATGTCATTTAAAAGAGTGAGTTATCTTTTTGAGATAACTTGCTCTTTTTTTCTACCATGTATAATTTTAAAATTATGAGCGTTAAATTAAACATTTTTCTGATAAAAACATCCAGTGAATGATAAGATAATAAACGTACATACTAATAACTAGTAAATCGCAGGAGTAAATTTTATTAGAGTTAAACAATACATAATTAAAGGGTGGTTAACATGACTAAAACAAAAATTATGGGCATATTAAACGTCACACCTGATTCATTCTCAGATGGTGGAAAATTTAATAATGTTGAATCAGCAGTAACTAGAGTGAAAGCGATGATGGATGAAGGTGTTGATATTATAGATGTTGGAGGTGTTTCAACGAGACCAGGACACGAAATGATTACTGTGGAAGAAGAGTTGAATAGAGTATTACCTGTTGTTGAAGCTATTGTCGGTTTTGATGTAAAAATTTCAGTCGATACATTTCGAAGTGAGGTTGCT
The DNA here is from genome assembly GCF_001836945.1 of Staphylococcus sp. HMSC062H10. NCBI lineage: Bacteria > Bacillati > Bacillota > Bacilli > Caryophanales > Staphylococcaceae > Staphylococcus > Staphylococcus sp. HMSC062H10. The sequence continues at coordinate 3,962 of NZ_KV830945.1, read as the reverse complement.
GAAGCATGTTTAAAATTAGGTGTTGATATCATTAATGATCAATGGGCGGGGCTGTATGATCATCGCATGTTTCAAGTTGTAGCCAAATACGATGCGGAAATTGTTTTAATGCATAATGGCAATGGCGAACGTGAGGAACCAGTTGTTGAAGAAATGTTGACATCTTTACTTGCACAAGCACATCAAGCTAAAATGTCAGGTGTTTCAGTAGATAAAATTTGGCTAGATCCGGGAATTGGTTTTGCCAAGACAAGAGAAGAGGAAGCCGAAGTAATGGCAAGACTGGATGAACTTGTGGCCACAGGGTACCCAGTTTTATTAGCGACAAGTCGTAAACGTTTCACTAAAGAAATGATGGACTATGATACAACGCCAGTTGAAAGGGATGAAGTGACCGCTGCAACGACAGCGTATGGTATTATGAAGGGTGTTAAAGCAGTACGCGTACATAATGTTGCGTTAAATGCTAAATTAGCTAATGGTATAGATTTTTTAAAGGAGAATGAAAATGCAAGACACAATCTTTCTTAAAGGTATGCGCTTTTATGGATATCATGGTGCTTTATCAGCTGAAAATGAAATAGGGCAAATTTTCAAAGTGGATGTAACTTTAAAAGTAGACTTATCTGAAGCTGGTCGTACTGATAATGTTATTGATACAGTTCATTATGGTGAAGTGTTCGAAGAGGTTAAATCAATTATGGAAGGTAAGGCCGTTAATTTACTTGAGCATCTAGCTGAACGTATTGCAAATCGTATAAATTCACAATATAATCGTGTAATGGAAACGAAAGTGAGAATCACTAAAGAAAACCCACCGATTCCGGGTCATTATGATGGAGTAGGTATCGAAATAGTGAGGGAGAATAAATGATTCAAGCATACTTAGGATTAGGTAGTAATATTGGCGATAGAGAAAGCCAGTTAAACGATGCTATAAAGATTTTGAATGAATATGATGGTATTAACGTATCTAATATTTCTCCGATTTATGAAACAGCACCAGTTGGGTATACTGAGCAACCTAACTTTTTAAATTTGTGTGTTGAAATTCAAACAACACTCACAGTATTACAACTGTTGGAATGTTGTTTGAAGACAGAAGAATGTTTACACCGTGTTAGAAAGGAACGATGGGGTCCTAGAACTTTAGATGTGGATATTTTGTTGTATGGAGAAGAAATGATAGATTTACCAAAACTGTCGGTGCCACATCCGAGAATGAATGAACGTGCATTTGTTTTAATCCCATTAAATGATATAGCAGCAAATGTCATAGAACCACGTTCGAAATTGAAAGTGAAAGGTTTAGTTTTTGTCGATGACAGTGTAAAGAGATATAAATAAGGTATTGTTGATAACATTCATATTTATTAGGAATAGATGATTGATTATTGGAGATGTTTCCGCATTTTGATTATCTCTAAATGCATTTGATTTCGAATTAGTATATGATGATTTAGTATGTGTTAGAATTAAGTTATTTCATAAAATCAAATTAAGCAATATTTGATAAATTGCTGTAATTTATTTGGGCTTTTGTTTAAGTTTGTGAAAGATAATTTTTATACATTTACTTAGGGTTGTATTAATGATAATCGTATTTTAAATGAATAAGTAATTCATAAACGAAAACAGAAATTGCTTTATTACATTTACAACCTCTTGTAAAATTAAAAAAGTGATAAAATTGATGTTATGAATATAAGAAAACATGCCACATCATAACTTTAAGGTGCAATGGATAATGATAAAGTATTAGTAACATCGAAAGAGATGTATGTTGAGCAAAAATGTCTGATATTTTATAAAACTTTAAAGGAATATGTTTGAGTGTACCAGTTGGAATACTAATGGATTACAACAAGTTAAAGGAGAGAAAGTTATGTCAGAAGAAATGAATGACCAAATGTTGGTTCGACGTCAAAAATTACAAGAATTATATGATCTTGGTATAGACCCATTTGGTTCTAAATTTGACCGTTCAGGTTTATCTAGTGATTTGAAAGAAGAGTGGGACCAGTATTCTAAAGAAGAATTGGTAGAAAAAGAAGCGGATAGTCATGTCGCTATAGCTGGACGATTAATGACTAAGCGTGGTAAAGGTAAAGCAGGATTTGCACACGTTCAGGACTTAGCTGGACAAATTCAAATATACGTTCGTAAAGATCAAGTTGGCGATGACGAATTTGATTTATGGAAAAATGCTGATTTAGGCGATATCGTTGGTGTTGAAGGTGTAATGTTCAAAACAAATACTGGCGAATTATCGGTTAAAGCGAAGAAATTCACGCTACTAACTAAATCATTGCGACCATTACCGGATAAATTCCACGGTTTACAGGATATTGAACAGAGATATCGTCAAAGATATTTAGATTTAATTACGAACGAAGATAGCACTCGTACATTTATTAATCGTAGTAAAATCATTCAAGAAATGCGTAATTATTTAAATAATAAAGGTTTCTTGGAAGTAGAAACACCTATGATGCACCAAATTGCTGGTGGCGCAGCTGCTAGACCATTTGTAACACATCATAATGCATTAGATGCAACGTTATACATGCGTATTGCTATTGAGTTGCATTTAAAACGTTTAATTGTCGGTGGACTTGAAAAAGTATATGAAATTGGTAGAGTATTCCGTAATGAAGGTGTATCAACTAGACATAACCCTGAATTCACAATGATTGAATTATATGAAGCATATGCAGATTATCATGACATTATGGATTTAACAGAATCTATGGTGAGACATATTGCCAATGAAGTATTAGGTTCTGCAAAAGTACAATACAATGGGGAAACGATTGATTTAGAATCTGCTTGGACTCGTTTGCATATTGTTGATGCTGTAAAAGAAGCTACTGGTGTAGATTTTTATGAAGTTAAAAGTGATGAAGAAGCTAAAGCTTTAGCTAAGGAACATGGTATTGAAATTAAAGATACAATGAAATATGGTCATATTTTAAATGAATTCTTTGAGCAAAAAGTTGAAGAAACACTTATTCAGCCAACGTTTATCTATGGTCATCCGACTGAAATTTCACCTTTAGCGAAGAAAAATCCTGAAGATCCTAGATTTACTGATCGTTTCGAATTGTTCATTGTAGGTAGAGAGCATGCAAATGCATTTACTGAATTAAATGATCCTATTGATCAAAAAGGTCGCTTTGAAGCGCAACTTGTTGAAAAAGCGCAAGGTAATGATGAAGCGCATGAAATGGATGAAGATTACATTGAAGCGTTAGAATATGGTATGCCTCCGACAGGTGGTCTTGGTATCGGTATTGACAGATTAGTTATGTTATTAACTGACTCTCCATCAATCAGAGACGTATTATTATTCCCTTATATGAGACAAAAATAAATGACGTTGATTGTTAGTAAGAGCTCTCGTGTATACATCATGTGTATGCGAGGGTTTTCTTAATTATGGTAATTAGTTTGTGTTTGAATGTTTTTGATAGTAATAGTTAACGATAATGGTGCTATTTTTGACTGTTAAACAAGTTAGTTAGCTGATAGATGAAAATGACGATATGTATATAGAGTAGTTCTGATGAGAAATGTTAACGATAGACATTGAGATATCTTATAACAAAAATTGCTATATTAGTATAATTTATCTTAATCAGCTATAAAAGTACTTTAAAATTGTATAGAATGTGTATGGTTTTGTACATATGTGTATGATAGAATACTAAAAGTGTTATGAATTAGAGAGCACGAGAAATGTGAGTTTTGAAGAATAAAAAAGTTGATTAAAAGTGTTGACTTTATCAATCGAATGAAGTAATATATAAAAGTCGTCAAAAACAGACGAAACACACTAAAAGCTGATGTGACAAAGTTCACAACAAAGTGTAAAATTAACTATTGCGCCTTATTAATTAAGCGTGTATCATAAATAAGTAAGTTATTTTGTCTGGTGACTATAGCAAGGAGGTCACACCTGT
>NZ_KV830944.1:0-3867 GCF_001836945.1 Staphylococcus sp. HMSC062H10 | reverse complement strand
TTTTTTTCTTCCTTAATTAATTCCGTGGTACTTGGACTAGCAATATTTTGTTTTAAGTGTTTTCTTCTCTGACTACGAGCGTGCTGTATGTCTTTTATATCTATGGAGTAATCAGCTATTTCTGGACATATAGCAGTACAAAGAAATTCATCTCTATAAAACACACGTATTTCAGCCATATCATTTGGGTTATAACGAATCAGTACATATTCACCTACATAAGCTTCTAGATTAGTATTACTGTATCGAAAACCTTGAAAATGAATGCCATCTGAATGAACTTTTCTAGATTTAGGTATTTCCAACAATAATAAATCAAGTTGTTCTAAGCTACTTGGCATATTAGGGAAAAAGTGATTACTATTCCAATGACTGATAGGCGTGGTATGAATAGTACTATGTTCTTTTTGATTATAATCTTCAATTAAAAAGTAACGTAATTTTTCTTCAAAATTGTGAAAATTTATTAGATTACTAGGAGTATCATTATTGTTTATATATCCAGGCAGTTGTTCTAAGAAAGTTTGATTAACTGTCTGAAAGAATCGTTCTATTTTTCCACGACCACGAGGAACACCAACTTTCGAAAACATCAAGTTAATTTTCAAATCAATAGCGACTTGTTCCATATGATGTGAAGTAAAGTCACTTCCATGATCTGTGTAGAATTTTTCGGGTATACCACACACTGGCCAATTGGTATCATTTTTATTCCATATTGCTTGGTGTAGTGTTAATGCTGTGTTTTGAGCATTGGGGGGCATCAAAACTTAAGAAATAGCCTGCAATTGCACGACTATAGTCATCCATAATAATAGTTAGCCATGGTCTATTGATATTACCTTTTTGGTCTAATATAAAGATATCTAGCAAAGTATGGTCTGCTTGCCATATTTCATTGGGTCTCGAGGATTCTCTAATTTGTATTAAATCGTACTTATTTTGATAGTATTTTTCACCCTGATGAGAGAAATCAATAACAGACTTAGGCATCGCTTTAATAACACTATAAATTTGTTTATAACTTGGTATATCAAAATTATTTTCTTTACAGTAATTAGTGATTTTCCTATGAATTGTGGCTATACTATTTCTTTTATTCATAAGCGCAAGGCGTTCAATTTCATCAATTATCTTTGGTTCTATTTTACGTGTTCCTTTATCAGCTCTTGTCGCATAGATTAGTCCTTTAAGTCCTTGTTCTTTATATGACTTATTCCACCTATAAAGGGTGCTTAACGCAATCCCTTTACTTTTAGAAATACTTGATAAAGATTGTTCGCCTAGGATAAAAGGTTTTATAATATTGTACTTTTGAGTAGCTTTTTTACGTTTGGCTTCAGAAAAATTAGTTAGATACTTCTCCTTGTTTTTCATCTTCCTTGTCCTCCAATTTATTGAGGTAACGATAAATTGTTGTACGTGAAACATGCCACTGTTCTGCAATTGTCTTAATTGGCGTGCCATTATCATAAAGGGTCTTAAGTAAGTTTAAATCTTTTTGATTTAATTTTTCTGGTCTGCCTCCATATCGGCCTCTAGCACGTGCTGCAATTCGGCCAGCTGAAGAACGCTCTAAAATTAAATTACGTTCAAATTCTGCAAATGCTGCGAATAAATGAAATAATAATTGTCCAGTTGAACTTGATTTATCCATTGTTATATTTTCTTCTAAACTATGGAAACTTACACCTCGTTCGTTAAGCTCATTAACTAATGTGATTAAATCCTCCATATTACGTCCCAATCTATCTAATCTCCAAACAACAATCGTATCTCCTGACCTCGCAAATTCAATTGCTTTATCTAAACCAGGTCTTTTACTTTTTGAACCACTCATATGGTCATTAAATATCTTTTCACAACCATATGTATTTAATCGATCCTCCTGTAAATTTAAATTTTGTAATCCAGTTGAAACTCTTGCATAACCTATTTTCAAAATACAAACCTCCTATATACATCTTCAATGTACCATAACTTAATTACAAGGTCTTTTATGAACATAGATTTTTTGTTGGGTTTTTGAACACATAATCCTATGTAATTCTTACTTATTTAGACATAAAAGAAGAGTGTACAGAAAATGGTTATTTTCTGTACACTCTCATCTTTAATAATATATTTTAAATGTCATTAACAAAACTAATTTAATAAGAGTCAAGCATAGTTTACATATGTATTATGTTTGAAACATACCTCTAATTACTTTTTACTAATATCATTTAAAATATCTCGCAATTCTTCAATTTCTTTGTTATTTAATTCTTCATTTTTCGCAAAATTCAACACTAAACTTTTCATATCCCCTCCATACAGTTTATTAAGAAAGGTTTTAGCAGTTTTCATTTTAATATCGTCTTCTTTAATATTTGATGAGTAAAAATAAATATTTTCTGATTTGTATCGTTTTATAATCTCTTTTTTATATAGTCTTGTGATTAATGTTCTAATCGTTTTATCACTAACTTCTTTATATTTTTGAATTTCAACTACAATTTCATTAGCTGATACTGATTTTTTATCCCATATTATATTCATAACATCCCATTCAGCCATAGATATTTCAACTTGCTTATTGGCCATTTAAAACACCCATTCCTTTTAATATTTTTTCACTTATTAATTCAGCATTTTTCCCAGACGGGTTTCCATCTGATAAATGTGTAGCAAAATAATACTTATCATGATTTGTAATTACGTAACCTACAAACCACCCATTATTATACTTCCCGTTTACTATACCTGTACCTGTTTTCCCATACAGTTCATACTTTTCATTTTTCTTAATCAATAATGAAGAAGATAATTGATTCTTTGCTTTTTTACTAAAATGGTTATTTTGTTCCATCATATTTTTAAAAACTATTACTTGTTCAAGATTAGATATTTTCAAACTATCTTCCATCCAATAGCTTTTATAACTTCCCAAATTTTCATTACCATAATTTAATTGCTTGAGTTGAGCCGCAGTATAGTTCTTTGGTATTTGATTACTAATACGTTCGAAGTACCAATTAACTGAATTTTGCATTGCTGTATTTAAATCTTGTTCCTTATTCCAAGACTCGAAAAGATAATGTTTATGATTCCATGACATACGTGAATTTTTATCACTTATAATATGACGGTCAAGTCCAAACAGTGCTAAATAAATTTTGTAAGTTGAATCAGGAGAATATCTTTTTCTACTTTCTTTTTCATTATAAATATAGTATTTGTCTTTCTTCATGCTGTACATAACGAAAGATCCACTATTTGAACCAAAATTTTTACTTTCATCTAAAATTTGGTAATCGCTTTGTAAGGGCTTTTTATAATTATAATCAGTTAAGGATTGCCCCATTAAAAACTGGCTTTGAATTATCATGATAAAAAAAGTAAAAATACAAATAAAAATTAGAATTAATTTTGACTGCTTTTTCAGATCGGCTTCTTTTATATTAATTAATCTATTTTTGAGTAATGATTTTTTACCATTAAATGAATGGCTTAATATATTTTTGTTGAAAAATGAGGTTTTTAATACGGAGTCCATAATAGATTCCGCATAAGTTTTAAATTCATTTTTGTTAATATTATTAAGGACAAATCTATCGGCTTCTACTTCATTGTCATGAATTATCTTTCTTTTTACAATATGTACTAATGGATTGTAACTCATAATAATAGAGAAGATATTAAAGATAATTAAATGTAAAGTATCTCTATTTTTAGCATGAGCATATTCATGCAGTATTATATATTTTAGTCTTTTATCAATTACACTTTTAAAATATGAACTAGGAATCAAAATAATATATTTCCCATACCAAAAAGTTATTGGAGATTGAATAGCCTCTGCTTTTCGAATCACAATATTTTTTT
>NZ_KV830943.1:0-242 GCF_001836945.1 Staphylococcus sp. HMSC062H10 | reverse complement strand
TACATTCTATTTTAAAATAGAATGTACAGTTTTTTTATCTTTCTTACACTTAATAACTGTTCTATCGGTTTATTTACTGATAAATCGAACATAAATCATATATATATTATTTATATAAATTTTATTTTCTTTTGAATAAAAGTACCAATCCTAGAATAAATAATATGACATTAGCAAAATCACCTTTTGTCTTACCAGTATTTGGTAATGATGATTCATTGCCTGATGGATCTGTTTCTTTT
>NZ_KV830942.1:0-1120 GCF_001836945.1 Staphylococcus sp. HMSC062H10 | reverse complement strand
GGCTCAACGTCAATAAAGCAATTGGAATAAAGCACCTATGATTATTTAAAAATATAAGTTATAATACATTCAAAAATATTTTTGAATGAGGTGTATTATGATTCAAACGGTTGTTGCTGCTGTTCTTTATATTGCTACAGCAGTTGATTTATTAGTAATTTTATTAATATTTTTTGCTAGAGCAAAGACTAGAAAAGAATATAGAGATATTTATGTTGGTCAATATTTAGGGTCTATTATTTTAATATTAGTTAGTTTGTTTTTAGCTTTTGTATTAAATTATGTTCCAGAAAAGTGGATATTAGGTTTATTGGGTTTAATACCAATTTATCTTGGAATTAAAGTGGCTATTTATGATGATTGTGAAGGAGAAAAGAGAGCTAAAAAAGAATTGAATGAAAAAGGATTGTCTAAATTAGTTGGTACGGTTGCAATTGTTACGATAGCAAGTTGTGGCGCCGATAATATTGGTTTATTTGTTCCGTATTTTGTGACATTAAGTGTTACTAATTTATTACTTACTCTGTTTGTCTTTTTAATTTTAATTTTCTTCTTGGTGTTTACTGCACAAAAATTAGCTAATATCCCAGGAATTGGAGAAATTGTTGAGAAATTTAGTCGTTGGATTATGGCTATTATTTATATAGCTTTAGGTTTATTTATTATTATTGAAAATGACACTATTCAAACAATTTTAGTATTTATATTTTAATTTAGGGTGTGATTTTATATGAGTTATGAAAATACTTGTGATGTGATTTGTGTACATGAGGATAAAGTTAACAATGCTTTAAGTTTTTTAGAAGATGATAAATCTAAGAAATTACTTAACATTTTAGAAAAAATTTGTGATGAGAAGAAATTGAAAATCATATTATCTTTGATTAAAGAAGATGAGTTGTGTGTTTGTGATATTTCTTTGATATTGAAAATGAGTGTTGCTTCAACTTCACATCATTTAAGGCTTTTATATAAAAATGAGGTACTTGATTTTTATAAAGATGGAAAGATGGCATATTATTTTATTAAAGACGATGAAATAAGAGAGTTTTTCTCTAAAAATCATGAGGGTTTTTGAAACGAGTGAAACGAGTTTCTTCTTGTCTTGATACTATATAGA
>NZ_KV830941.1:0-7960 GCF_001836945.1 Staphylococcus sp. HMSC062H10 | reverse complement strand
AAAAAAATAAAAATTTCTTACTTGATTTAATGTTTAATAATAAAAACGGAGACACTTTAATTAAAGATGGTGTTCCAAAAGACTATAAGGTTGCTGATAAAAGTGGTCAAGCAATAACATATGCTTCTAGAAATGATGTTGCTTTTGTTTATCCTAAGGGCCAATCTGAACCTATTGTTTTAGTCATTTTTACGAATAAAGACAATAAAAGTGATAAGCCAAATGATAAGTTGATAAGTGAAACCGCCAAGAGTGTAATGAAGGAATTTTAATATTCTAAATGCATAATAAATACTGATAACATCTTATAGTTTGTATTATATTTTCTATTATCGTTGACATGTATAATTTTGATATCAAAACCTGATTTTCCCTTTATTATTTTCGAGATTTATTTTCTTAATTCTCTTTAACAAACTAGAAATATTGTATATACAAAAAATCATAAATAATAGATGAATAGTTTAATTATAGGTGTTCATCAATCGAAAAAGCAACGTATCTTATTTAAAGTGCGTTGCTTTTTTCTCATTTATAAGGTTAAATAATTCTCATATATCAAGCAAAGTGACATAATTGTTGAATTTATAGTAACTGAAACGTATGATTAGGGTGTATATTAATTATGAGATGGAAATCAATGATTGTTGGCTATGCGAGAGTATCATCGAACGATCAAAATTTAGAAAGACAACTTGAAAATTTAAAGACGTTTTGTGCTGAAAAAATATTTACAGAAAAACAGTCTGGGAAATCTATTGAAAATAGACCAGTACTTCAAGAAGCACTTAACTTTTTGAGGATGGGAGATCGGTTTGTAGTAGAATCCATTGATTGTTTAGGTCGTAATTATGATGAAGTGATTCATACCGTTAATTATTTAAAAGACAAAGAAGTACAATTAATGATTACTAGCTTACCTATGATGAATGAAGTGGTTGGCAATCCATTACTGGATAAGTTTATGAAAGATTTAATTATTCAAATATTAGCAATGGTTTCAGAACAAGAGAGAAATGAAAGTAAACGTCGACAAGCGCAAGGAATTCAAGTTGCGAAGGAAAAAGGCGTATATAAAGGGCGCCCCTTACTTTATTCACCAAATGCTAAAGATCCACAGAAACGTATTATTTATCATCGCGTTGTAGAAATGTTAGAAGAAGGCCAATCAATTAGTAAAATTGCGAAAGAAGTAAATATAACAAGGCAGACGATTTACAGAATTAAAAACGATAATGATTTGATTTAATAAACTTTGTTTCAATGCAACTGAGAGCTTCTCACAGCGTCTCAAAACAGATGATTATAATCTATTATGAGTTTTTAATAATAAGACAAGAAAAGAGAGCGTAAATATGCTCTCTCTTTTTCTCATTAACGAATGTTTATAACGCAATCATGATGAGAGTATTAATACAGTTAATTATTTGAAATACTTTAGTTTATATAATGTTCCTTTTTAAGGCAGTAGTGTCTTTGACAAATGTGAAATTTGAAACAAAAGGGGAACTAACGATATAAATATGGTTTTTATTTTTATCGTTAGCCCCTTCTTTTGGAGTTAAATCATCATTCTATAAGTTGTTTGATAAAAAGTCATCGCTTTAAAAATGTTTTATTTAGGAACTATCAATAAACATAAGCATCAGTTATTCTTTGAATAAATGGGGTTAATTTGAGAAAAGATATACATCTATGTGATAGGCAGATGAAGGTACAATTATATTATCATTATAAAATCTAAAAAATTGTTCACTTAGTTTTCCTTTAAAATCATATAAATCATAATAGTAATTATTATCATTTTGATTATGAGGGTGATAATTTATGTACCCTTTTTTTATATCTCCTTTATCCTTATTATATATATTAAAAGATTGTTCTAATTTATTTCTTGTTTTAATGTCTAATTCTTGTAACGTAACCATTTTCTTTTTGGTGGCTATAGTAAATGTTTCATGCTTTGAACCGTCTTTGAATACATTGATGCCAATATTTTTTTCTCCTTCTAATTGATTATTATCATGAATAGTAATCCCTCCATACATACATGATGTTTTATCCCCTACCAATCCTATACAGTTGTTAGCGAATGAGATGCCATAAATATCTACTTTTTTATCTTTGAATTGAGAAGCTAAAGCACTGTTTTGAAATTCTACCTTAAGAGCGTTAGTCATTAGTGAGGATTGATGTATGTCGCCAAATATTAAATCGGTAGCTAATAATTGATTTTTGTTTACCTTGTTATGTATATCAGTATGCCATTCTGCTGATTTATAGAAGTTACTTAAATTGTATAACTGAGTTGTATCTAATTCTGATTTATTATGTAGTGTTGATGGAACACTATTACTAATTGCATTTGAATTAGGTGAAATCAGCACATATAATACGAAAAATAAAACCACTAAAACAATTGGCCTCTTTAAAATAAACATTTTTGTAAAACTCCCAACATAGATTTTTAAATGTATATGATAAGACATACAATATAATGATATTTGATATTCATTTATTTGTTTGCCTCAAATTTTACTAAGCATTTTTTTATTCTTTTCCCAAAAAAGATATTTCGACATCTAAATGAAAAACTTCAGAATCAATAGTCTTATTATCTTTATATATTTTCAAGAAATCTTCCGGTTGTCCATGGCCATAATCAAACAAATCATAAGAAAAATTGTTTCCATCATTCATATGAAAAACTATTGTCCCTGTATCAAATCCCGAATAAAACTTAGATTTGGTTCCGTATTGCTTACCTTTATTAGTTTTGTTATGACCGTATATATTATATTCATCTTGAAGATATTTTCTTAATTTCACATCAATTTCTTGGACTGTAACCATTTTTTTATCAGTCGATATTCGTTCTGTTACAACTGTTTTATTTTCACCATTAACAGAAAGATTTATTGGTATGTTTCTCTTTTGCTTTAAATTATTATCTGACTTAGTAACGCCCCCGTACATATAATTTGTTCCACACACTCCTTTATAACTTATACCAAATATATCAACTTTTTTTCCTTTAAATTTAGCTACGTCAAAATCATTTTGCATTTCAGAGTTTAATTGATAATTTCCCATATTAAATGTAAGTTCATGAGTTAAAGGATTGTTTAAAGTGTCTATACTTTTATGATCTTCAAAAGAATAGCTACCATAAAAGTTTCTTAAATTTAACACGCCCGCGTCGGCCTTGGCTGTATTATAAAAAGATTGTATGGAAAAGAAAAATAAAGCAAATAGTAAAAAAACTTTTTTGAAATACGGCATATATTAGCTCCTTTTTAGGTTTTGTAAAAATATATGAGATAATATCATTTTTAGAAACTTAGTCTCATATCTTCTTACTATACACATTAAATAGTAAAATTTATATAAGTTATTTTGCGTAGGGAAATAATTTTTAATATCACAATGATATCTTACTATATATTAGCTTGATAATCGTCGTTGATTATGCAAAAGAGATTGCGTATATGAGATATTCATTATTAAAAATTCACTTATAATATAGCAGTTACAAGCTTTACTCGCACGAACGTTTGTTCTAAAATAGACTTGAGGTGTTAAAAATGTATGTGATTAATCCAGAACTACCCGAGCCATATAAATATGAAACTGATTATAGAAAAAACCTAAAGAATTACTTAATAGCAATATTCCTAAAGGAAGAGATAAAGTCAAATGGTCTGCATTTAAGACGGTATCTGAGCAGTACAAGTTATTAGATGAATATATAGAAGAACAAAATAAAGTTGATATGCCTTTGCTGTCTGACGATCAATTACAGATACTTAACATAACAGTTTACTACAACTGTATGAACAACATACTTACAGAATTAAGTTATTGGGAGAACGGCTATATAAATTCAATACAATGCTATATAAACAAAGTTGATTTGTTAGAGCGCGTAATGGTTGTTACTAGTAAAAGCAAAGTAGCCAAAATGAAAATTTCACTCAATACCATTACTAATATTAGCTAATAAATAACCATAACCCTAAAGATTAAATATAGTGTAATAAATTGAGAAGGGAGATCATTTATGGAAACACCAGATTTTTTAAAAATTATATTAGGGGCTATTTTGGCGTTTGCTGGAGGATACTTTCAAATTACAATGTCGAATAAAAAAAATATCAAAAAGGAAGATAGACAACTTAAAAAAGAATTATTAACAGAATTTATGGCTAATCGTATGGCTTTAGGTAAAAATAAATATTCAGAGCAATTTAAAGTTCCGTTTATGGTTTCTTTAGACAAAATCAATATTGTTTTCTCTGATGATGAAAACGTTATAAAAAGTTTATTTGATTTAAAATATGCTATGGATCATAAAAATAATATTGATAATGAAATCTATAAATTGACAACAAGTATGTATACAAACCTAAAATTAATACCACCAAGTAAAGAAGATTTCTTTAGATATACGATGCTTTAATTTCTTTGATGACTAATACAATTTATTACCTTTCTCGCCTGCTTTATTTATAATATTAATAAATAGTTCATACCGCACTCACTCACTTTCGCTTACTATACCCTACAAAAACCACGAGGTAAACCTCTGCGCTTTTTGTAGGGTAATGTTTTACACGTCATTCAAATAACCGTCTCCGTTCCAATACTTATAAACGGCGTTATTATAGGCTTTCGCACATTCTTTTTCGTCTATAAATCTACCTAGATATTTTTTCTTTCCCTCTGCATAGATACTAGCTACCCATTTGTTATGTTTACTATCATAAGACACACCTTTATAGATTGAGCTACTATTCTTTTGAGGCTCTCGATATCTAAAAGAATGTTTGTCTGCACCTAGATTCCCCCTAGTGAAATCATGGTTTTTAACTTTTTGATAAGCGTATTGATTGTTAAGTATAAATACTGGTAGTGCTGTTTTTTTACCAACTATTTGAGCTAAAAAGCGATGCGTATCGTGGGCATAAGTCTTATGTCACTTATAATACTTCACACGTTCAAAATCCTCATCATCGACAAGGATATAATCATCAATATTTTCTATATATAATTTTTTCATGAAATAGTAGCTTTCTACATCGTTATTAGGTATTATCCTATCATTTCATCTGTTTTTTCTGTTAGTGCCATTTTGTAACGTATTTCTACTTTTCTCATTTCCATTTCTGACAGTCTTTTTCTTTCAATTTCAGTTAATCCAATCATCATGTCTATAAGGGTAATTAATGTTTCTTTATTCATAATAAATGCCCCCTATTGATTATTAAGCATTTATAAATTATGATTATCTTTGTAGTGTTTTTATAAATGCTTGAGTCGTAGCTTCCCCAAGAAGTCTACGGCTTTTTATTTTCTACCCATTAAAACCATGATAAAAGCCAATTAATGATTTTTTTAAAGAACTCAACAATAGCGTCCCATATTTTCTGTAAAAAGTTTCGGTTCTCTTCTGTATTTAGTTCCTTAGCCTTATCCAGCAAATTACCTGCTTTATCTTTAATATTGCTTGCTAAATCTTTTGCTTGTTTTTCGTATGCTTTAGGGTCTTTGTTTAGTATTTCTGAATTAGAAACATTAACCATGATATTATTAACCACATTAATTTGATTATCACTTAAAATCTTATTCAAGCCATTATCTTTAAGAATATCATTAACAATCTTACTAATATCTTCACGAGTTAAATTCTTTCCGTCTTGCTTTTCACTCGCTATTTCTTTCTTCATTTCAGCAATAGCATTATTTAACGCCTCATCTGAATAACCTTTCTGCCCTTTATTCTGCTCACTAATTGAAGCTAGGTCATTCATTTCTTTATTAGCGTTTTGTACATCATCTTTATTTAAACTATTGCCATTTTCTTCATAAGCCTTATATATACCTGTTAAAGCACCCTCGCCTGTTACTTTATCGATCGAAGCAACTTTGATTTCAGAATCTTGTATACCTGCTGTAATTGCCGCATTTGTATACTGCTCTTTTGTAATTCTAGTGATATTTTTTGGTGTTTCTATATCAACTGTTACGCCCTTTTTAAACTTCTTTGGTGTGATAGTTGCACTAGAATGAATAAAGCTCAAATTGTTATTCCCAGTATATTTAGCAACATCATTAGTTGTTATAGAAATTTCTTTATAACCATCATCAACATCAAGCTTCTTTTTAGTTTCTTCCAATTGTTGACTGTTCAAGTCTGCACCTTTAATGAAAATATCTTCATTAAGTTTATTACTGTCAGCAAATGCTACGCCACCAGTGTTTAACAATAAGATTGATGCAATTGTTCCACTTGCTATTAATTTCTTGTTCATCTTAACTACTCCTTTGGTTATAGTATTTTCATACAACCGTTTCAACGGTTGATCTTGAAAATACTATTTGTTAGTTTTATTTTGAGACAAGTTAATTTCCTCGCCTCTTATTTGTTTATAAAGTAACTCAATAGCTTTCGTATAGACTTCTTGCTTACTATTTAATTTCAAATCAAATTTCAATTCGTTTGCTATGTCGTCCACATTTTTATACAACTGCACTGTGCGTCTATGTTTATGAGAGGGACTTTCGTATTTTTTGACTTTTTCATTCATATTTAGGTTACCTCCAATGTTATGTTTACTTTAATTATAGGGTAATTATGAGGAGGAAACCAATCCCCCTCAATCTATGTCTCTATTCTCACTATTTGAGAGCTATCTACATAATCCTCATTATTATAAGTTTTATAAAAATCATCTATTAAAGATAATTCGTTAGTATAATCTTCAATATTGTTATAAAGTTTATTTAAATTCCCTATATAAATATAGTAGTTAATTTCCAAATTCTCTTTATAGTGATTATAATACCTTTCAAAGTTTTCTATTCTCTGTTCAATAACATCTTGAATTACCAAGCTAACATCTATATCTTTCGATAAGATAGTTCCATCATTTTGTTTTGCAATATATACAGTCATCATTTTCAAATCCTCCATATTCTTGTTATAATATGGACGGAACAACGGCAATTGTTCCGTCAACTTTCTTTTTTATGATGAGGGTAAGTTATTTATTTAACTTATCCTTTTTAACAATAAACTTCATCAGTATAAACAAAATGCTTATCTGCTCTAATCATACTTTCAATTCGCTTATAGTCTCTCTCGTCTGCACAGTCTATCATTCCCATATACAAACCATTTTCAATTACTGTAACATCCTCGCAACCGAACATATCTTTCGTAACTTCTAATTTGTAATCTTTTCCATGTGCTTCAAAATAATGTGTTTTGTTTTCCATTTGTAAAACCCTCTTTCTTTTATTTGTTAATTATATTGTAATATAACGGGTGCACCTTGTACACCTGTTATACCCGTTTTTTTTAAAATTTCCTCTAATATAAATAAAGCACCTATTATATAGGCGCTTTAAAATAAATTAAGTTTTATAAATATGTGTTTCTTCTATATATTCTTAATTAGCTCATTTATAAATTCTGACGATGATGCATATCCATTTTCATTTGCTAATCGCTCTATTTTCTTTCTTACAGATGGTTCTAACGTAAATTGAAACCTCTCTTTTTTTTCTTTGTTGTTTCGTTTTAATATACCAAAACTTCTAGCATTAAATTCTGGTGACTTTGCTTCTTCTAATGCTGTATTAATATCTTTTCCTTTATTGTTTTCTTTCTTATTAAAAGCCATAGTATCTCTCCTAGTATTTATCATTATATTCATATGCATAACTGACAACATTCTCGTGTGTAGTTAAATCATTATATTTATACACATTACTATCAACACTCCAAACAGCTGTAGGTTATTATAATTATGCGCGTATAAATGTGTAAGTTTTGGATTAAAACAGTGTGTTTACATTTTTTTAATCACTTCACAACTTTTTATAAAGTCCTTAAAGAACGTTCTGTTTTTACTAAGTATATTTTTATCTTTCGAAAAATCAACTATTGGTTTTTTTT
>NZ_KV830940.1:0-1732 GCF_001836945.1 Staphylococcus sp. HMSC062H10 | reverse complement strand
AAAAAAGAAGTTTTTAATCGAACAATATGATTCCATACTAAACATCTAATTGAAAAAATGATTTTTTCACCAATTTTACTTAATAAATATAAACCAACACCACTTATAATTGCGTTTAATAAAAATATAGAAATAACTATAACTAAAAAATTAAAACTTAGTGAATTTCCATTTATTTTATTTACTAATTCCCCTGTAAACCATGGTACTAATAGACCAGCAATACTACCAATAGACGATATAATTAAAGCTGATAATAATAGAAGTTTAGGAAACTTTAAGTTCTTCAAAATACTTAATAATGGGTTACTCTTATGCAAATTAGTCACTCCTATAATTACAAAATTAAAAGCACATGTTACTTAAACCGAATAAACCCATAGCAACATATGCTTTATCATAAATTATTTGAAAATACATAATGATAGTTATGTATAATAATAATATCAATATATAGTTTTTACAATACCTAATTATTTTATAAATAAATATATTGATATTAAAACAAACTAATAATAAAATATTAACAAGAGAAAAAAGGGAGGTGTTACAATGGGGAAATTAGCTATCAAAGCTGGAAAAATCATTGGCGGTGGTATCGCTAGCGCTCTTGGTTGGGCTGCTGGAGAGAAAGCTGTAGGTAAATAATTCTATAAATAATTTTCGAGGAGGTGTTTTCATGGGTGCTGTAGCAAAATTTCTTGGTAAAGCAGCTTTAGGTGGTGCTGCTGGTGGCGCAACTTACGCAGGGTTAAAAAAGATTTTTGGTTAATATTTAAAAAATTTAAGGAGTTATTTACATGGGTGCATTAATTAAAACTGGTGCTAAAATCATTGGTAGTGGTGCTGCTGGTGGTTTAGGTACATATATTGGTCATAAAATTCTAGGTAAATAGCGTTTACTTAAAAAGCAAAGGAGAGAAAACTATGGGCGCAGTAATTAAAGTAGGTGCTAAGGTCATTGGTTGGGGAGCCGCTAGTGGCGCAGGTTTATATGGTTTAGAAAAAATTTTTAAAAAATAACTAAGCATTCGAGTATAAGGTTTAATCAAACCTCATACTCGATTTTTCTATTTATACCAAATTAACCAGAATTTTAATATTATATAATATACACTTAGTACTATAATGTTAAAGGATATTAATATAGCTAAAAATAAAAATGAAATATTAATATCAATCTTATTTAAAAAAGCCAATATTAAAACTGCAACATCAATAACTAACAATGTCGTAACGCATGATGACAACTTTCGTTTTATCTCTTTGTTATTTTGAACATCATAATACAAAATTTTATTTATAAAAGAATCAATCCACATATATATACTAGTTAGTGTAATAATACTGATTAATATTAATTGGTGTCCTGTTATAGTTACATTAATCACGCCTAAAAAAGCTATATAAATTATTAATAGTATAAATAAAAAGCCAAAAGACCTAATTAACATATTCTTATTAATTATTTCTTGTCTTTCATCCATATTTCTATTATTCCTCACTATTATCACTCATTTCCCAAAATAATTTATTCAAATCTACTTGTAAAGCTTTAGCTATGCTAATACATAATTTGATAGTAGGATTATATTTCCCTAATTCAATTAAAGATATTGTCTGCCTTGTTACTTCAACTTTATTAGCCAACTCTTGCTGCGAAAAATTCATTTCTTTACGATAATGCTTAATATTATTTATCATGATTATAAACTCTTCCTTTTTCACACAC
>NZ_KV830939.1:0-784 GCF_001836945.1 Staphylococcus sp. HMSC062H10 | reverse complement strand
AACTTTTTGTAACCATAAAGGCAACTTTTTAATAGCGAGTTGCCTTTATGGTTACAATTATGCTATTATAAGTTTTAATTGAATTTTTCTTATATCATTAAAAGACATCTTATTATTAATAAAGTGTCTTTTAATCCACTTATTCTTTAGGAGGTTTTATAAACATGTCTGGAGAAACTGTTGTATATCAAAATGAAATGAATTTAGTTCCATTACGTAAGTTTACCAGCACAGAGATTGATATATTTTTTAGTCTTTGTAATAAGTTAAAAGAACAAGATATAAAAGAATTAGCTATCCCTTTTGAAGAGTTACGTCATTTAAGTAATTACTATCATCGCTCATTAAAACGTTTTGTTAAAGACTTAGAACATGTATACGATAAAATGTTAACTCTAACTTATACTGAAAGAAGTGGTCTATCTTTCAAAAAATTTGTATTATTTACTGGGTATGAAGTTGATGTTGATGAGAAAAAATTAATCGTTAGTATTAATCCTAAATTAAAGCATGTTTTAAATGAAATAACAGCTGATTTTACTAAATTTGAATTAAAAGAAATGACAAATCTTAAATCTACATACTCTAAAAATATGTTTAGATTATTAAAACAATATAAACACACAGGTTATTTTAAAATTCAAATTGAAGATTTTAGAGAACGATTAGATATTCCTAATAGTTATCGCATGACTCATATTAATCAAAAAGTATTAGCTCCTATAATTAAAGAATTAGGGTTTATCTTTAATAACCTTAATATCAATAAAGTTAAAGCCAAAAA
>NZ_KV830938.1:0-34163 GCF_001836945.1 Staphylococcus sp. HMSC062H10 | reverse complement strand
CACCTTCTGTGTTGGGGCCCCGTTCCCCAACTTGTACATTATTGTATGCTGACTTTTCGTCACCTTCTATGTTGGGACCCCGCCGATTTGTAAAAACATTAAAAACGATCATTTCTATTAAATCTGGCATAGATATGACCGTTTATACTTTAATAAATAATATTGTATTTTAGGGAGTAAGACAGAAATATTAAAGAATCTCTAATGATTTATTATGTAGTGGTTCCTACACATTAACCACCAATATAATTCATGTTTATCTTTTTACGTTGACGATTGGCAACTGTTTGAGCAGTTCTCTCATCTGAATATCGATCATCTCTTATTTGCCATAAAGCTTTAAATTGTTCTTTTAATTCTTCGTCGGTCACCCCAGAACGAATAAACGTTTTAACGTTAAATCCATCGACAGTTGCAAATAAACATCCGTAAAACTTCCCATCTGATGACAGCCTTGCGCGTGTACATGTAGAACAAAATGATTGTGAAACACTTGTAATCAAACCAAATTGAACACCATTATCCTTATGGCGATAATATTTTGCTACTTCCCCAAAATATTTTGGTTCTACAGGATTGATTTCAAAGTGCTGCTCTATCATAGTAAGCATTTCATCTTTAGTTACAACTTTGCTGAAATCCCATCCATTATCATTACCAACATCCATAAATTCTATAAATCGAATCTCTATATGTTTATCTTTAAAATATTCAAGCATTGGTATAATTTGATCATCGTTAATACCTTTTTGTATAACAACATTTACTTTTACATTCAAACCAATAGAAGTCGCGTAATCAATTTGTTCTAAAATCGTAGTCGCTTTAATATTACGATTATTGATTGATTGAAATAACGTATCATCAATAGCATCCAAACTGACATTAATTCTGCGTAACCCAGCATCATATAACTTTTGTCCATGCTTTTTTAATAACAAACCATTTGTTGTCAAACCAATATCTTCAATACCATCGATTTGATTTAATTTAGCTATAAGTACATCTAAATCCCGTCGCATCAATGGTTCTCCACCTGTAATACGTATTTTTTTTACACCTAATTCTGCATATACCTTTGCGATTCTAGCCATTTCATCAAACGTTAACAGTTCATTTTTAGGTAAAAATACGAAATCATCTCCAAATACCTCTTTAGGCATGCAATAATCACACCTAAAGTTACACCGATCTGTCACAGATAACCGTAAGTCACGGATGGGACGTCCTAGTTTATCTTTTATTTGTTCTACCATTTGTGGACCTCCTAACGGCTTACAAATTTTGAATTAAAGTGTCCAAATCATGCTGATAATTTATATTTTTGTACCAATATGGGGGCGCATCTACATCCCTGACATCCAAATAATCCGTTGATAATTCATGATATACATTTTTAAAACTGTAATTATCAGAATGTAGTGCTTTAGTTATAGCGCCTAATGCATTCGGACTATAAAATGCAATTGTTGGAATAAAACGTCCATCTTCTTTAAAAGCTGCGACATCTAAATGATTTTCAATAAGATGAGAAACTAAAAACTGATACAACGTGCTTACAGCTTTACCAGTAATCATTGGTGTATCAACAGAAACTACAAAAAACAATTCTTCTTCAGGATGTTGCTTCATGATTGTATAAATTCCTGCTAATGGACCTTTATCATTATGATTCTCATCATCTATAACAACATTTGGATATTTAAATTGCGTTGCCAATTGCGCATTTGTACTAATAATAATTTCATTGAACATATTTGTTGATTCTAATGTCTTAATTACTCTACTATAAAAGGTCTCACCGTTCACTTCCGCAAAAGCTTTGGGCTTACCAAATCGTACTGAATGACCACCTGCAAGAATTATTGCTTTCATGCTCGCTTAACCTCCACTAACCGGTGGAATTAATGCAACAGTATCATTAGGTTGAATGAAATCGGATTTTTGTACAAATTCCTCATTTACAGCAACTTGAAACTTTTTATTATTGATTTGCGGATAACGTTCAAACAATAAATCTTCAAATTGTTGTACACTCAATGCTTGTTCAAGCACAATATCTTCCTGTGCTTTTTGTAATATATCTTTAATTTCTGCGAAGTAAAGTACCTTCATCTCTCTTATTCCTCCCTCTTCGCTTCTTCATAATTCCCTTTTTGATGCCCTTGCCATTTGAACCATCTTCCCAAATTTCTTTTTTCCAAATCGGAACAATTTCTTTTATACGCTCAATTGCATATTCATTTGCTCGATAGGCATCTTTACGATGCGGTGAAGAAACTGCAATTAATACAGCGATATCTGAAATTTGTAATGGCCCTATTCTATGAACAATACTCGTTATCGTTCCAGGCCATTTTTCATTTATTTCATCTCCAATTTGTGCCAATTTCTTTTCAGCCATTGGAATATACGCTTCATATTCTAAATATTCCGTTTTGACGCCTTTAGTCCATTCGCGAACATGACCGGTAAAAACAACTACTGCACCTTGATATTCATTTATAGTGAATTCACGATATTGTTCTGTTTGTATCGGTTCTGTCACGATTTCAAATTGTTTCATTCATTTCAATCCTCTATATTAATTGTGTATCACAATCATTTTTAATTTTATTTAATAACCATTGCTCAAATGCTGTAAAATCTTCATGCTCCCTAACATTAATGCTATAACAAACATTCAACAACTGTTGTAATACTTGTAACTCTTCTTCATCTCGATAGACTACGACTTTTTCAAAATCAGCATTTTTAAAACCTTCAACTAATACGATATTGGTGTCAATTGTAACAGATTTTTCAATAATTTGAGTAAGATTTTGATTTTCTACACGTGTTACAGTTTGCTGATATTGAAAACCTTGTACAATACTTTGATCTGCCCCCGCTTCAAAATGCTTCATGTGATCGACGTCTGAATCCTGTAATTGAAGATCTTCCTTACCATGCCCATGATGTTTAATAGTAGCAACTGTATAACCATGTGACTTTAAGAAAGAGACAATATGCCTCATCAATGTTGTCTTACCAGACTTTTTGTAACCTACAATTTGTAAAATCATAAAAGAAGTTCCTCTTCAGCAGCGTCAGATTCAGTCAATATAATATCTACTGTATGACCCGCTTTAAAACCACGTGACCCTCCTGGTAACATGACCATACAGTTAGCATGTGCAATCGCTACAACCGCACCTGATTTATTGAATCCTGAAGGTACTACAGTAGCTCCAGCACTTGTTAACGTTGCTTTAGCACGTATAAATCGTGTGAATGGGTTTGCCTTGGTAAAATCTTCCATTAATGTTGCTTTAATTATTTGCGGGAAGACTTCTAGTGCGCCACACATATGTTTAACAGCTGGTTTCACAAATAGTTCAAATCCTGTAAAACAAGCTGATGGATTTCCAGATAATCCAAACAAATACTTTCCATCTGCAAATGCAACCGTTGTTACGCTACCAGGACGCATTGCTACTTTATTAAATAACACTTCCGCCTTTACGGACTTATAAATCTCAGGTAAATAATCAAAGTCTCCTACAGAAACTCCACCCGTTGTAATAACGATATCGTGTTTTTCCATAGCTTCTTTAACGACTTGTATACCACTATCTAAATCATCTTGTTGTGTTTTGTAAATACCAACTTCAAGACCTAATTTTTCTGCTAAGGCACGAATCATTGGACCATTAGAGTTACGAATTTTTCCATCTTCTAATACATCATTAACATCTAATAATTCGCTTCCTGTTGCAATAACAGCGACGCTCGGTTGCTTAATAACTTTAACCTCTGCATAGCCATATGTTGCAAGGACCGCAATAGCCCCTGGATTAATTACTTGTCCTTTTTTTAGAACAACATCTCCTGTCGTTGTTTCTTCACCTTTTAAAGATATATTTTCATTTTTTGAAAATGGCTTACGAATTGTAAATGTATCTTCTAGTTCAATCGTTTGTTCAAACATAACAACAGCATCTGCGCCATTAGGTATTTGTGCTCCAGTCATAATACGCACCGCTTCGTGATCCCCAACTAATTTATCAGAAACTGAACCTGCACCAATATGATCAATCACTTTAAACTCAATGCGATTCTGACCACTTGCCCCTTGTGAATCAACACTGCGAATTGCAAAACCATCATAAGGTGATTTATCAAACCTTGGTATATCATAAGTAGCTACAATATCTTCTGCTAAGATATGATTTAGACTTTTTTCAAGTGCTACCGTAATTGCCGGCATTGAACTCTGCTGATTAACGATACGTTGAATTGCTTCTTTAACTGGGATTGGGTTTCTTTTTTCTACTACCATTAAAAATCATCTCCAAAACTTTTATTTTTTCATGATATACTAGATGCACTAGGAGGGGTAAAATGACTGAGTTTACTCATATTAATCAACAAGGCCACGCCAAAATGGTCGATGTATCAGACAAACAAATTACAAAAAGAACTGCTGTCGCTCATTCAAGCATTACTGTGAATGAAACTATTTATAAGCAGATTTCTAATAACACCAATACCAAAGGCAATGTATTGAACACTGCTCAAATCGCTGGTATTATGGCTGCCAAAAATACATCAACAATTATTCCGATGTGCCATCCATTACCATTGACTGGCATAGATGTTCACTTCAGCTGGGATGAAACAAATGCACCCCTTTATACTTTAAACATTCAAACAACTGTCTCTACAACTGGCAAAACCGGTGTTGAAATGGAAGCTTTAACCGCTGCATCAGCAACGGCTTTAACCATTTACGACATGACGAAAGCAGTTGATAAAGGTATGATTATTGGCGAAACCTACCTTGAAAGCAAGTCTGGCGGTAAATCTGGAGATTTTCAACGCCAATTAGATCAATAAATTATTTTGTAAGCTCATGAATCAGATGATTTAATTCTGGTTTAATGAGCTTTTCTAATGCTAATTTAACTGCGCCTGTTGATCCTGGAATCGAAAATATCAATTTATTATTAACTGTACCTGCTACAGCACGAGACAATAATGCACGTGTGCCAACATCTTCAACATAACTCAAATATCTAAATAATTCCCCAAAGCCTTCTATCTCTTTAGTTAAAAGTGGTTTTACTGCTTCAATCGTCACATCACGTTTTGCAATACCCGTTCCACCAGTCGTAATGATGACATCAATATCTTCTTCTAACCACTTCTTCACCTGCGTCGTGATGGCTACTTTTTCATCTTTCACAATTGTATAATGTGCATCGCTAACTTCAACATTATCTGCTTGTAACAGTTGGCGCACGCATTGACCACCTTTATCTGTATCAAAGTTTCTAGTATCTGATACCGTTAGTACGGCTGCTTTAACTGTACGATTCAATTTAACGTTTTGATGTTCGCCCATAATATTACACTCCTTTTATCTTATCTTTTTTATCCAAACAATAAATTCATTAGATGTGTGGCATCTGATGTGCGTGTCATGCCATGTATTAAAAACCTTCCACCTTTAAAAGCAACAATGCGGTGCCCTTTAAATTCAAACATAACCATATATGAATTACTGCGATAATTTAGTTGATGCTGTTTTAAAAATTGAACAAGAATATCGTGTGTAATTGATGCATTTTCATACTGTACAGTGTCTCTACCACACAATGTTGCATAACGTTGTTCATTTTTGTTTAAATACGGATAACTTGGTACATCTCCACAAGTTGTACAGGCTGAACGTTGCATTTTACTGAAACCAAATGAATAATGACTACCTTCCCAAATATCGCCATAAGTTATTTTTGTGTCAATTGGTTGATCCGTTAATACTTTCATCGCATCTCTTAATTGTAAACTTGTTGCCATCGTCACGGCAGGTTGAATGACTCCTACTGTATCACATGTTAAATTTAATGCTGGCAATTGTGGTACCAAACAGTTAAAGCAAGGTGTTTTACCAGGTATAAATGCAGCTTCTGTATATGTACTCTGTACAACACCTCCATAAATCCAAGGTATACGATGTTTATATGCAAAATCATTAATCAGTTGTCGTGTTTCAAAGTTATCGGTTGCATCAATGATAACGTCAACGTCCTGTCCATGTGTTTCCAAAAAATAATAATCCACATGGGCAATATAATCATCAATATCAACATCACTACGTAACGCTAGCAAATGCTTTTTAGCTGCAACCACTTTAGGCATCATTTTCAAAGCATCTTCTTCAGTAAATAATGTTTGTCTTTGTAAATTACTAAATTCAATATAATCTCTATCAACAATGATTAGTTTAGCAATGCCTGCTCTCACAAGACCTTCAGCCACATGTGTACCCAATGCGCCCATACCAATAATCAACGCGCATTTTTGATTTATTTTGTTTTGACCTATTTCACCTATTTGTTTAAATAAAATTTGCCTTGAATAACGTTCTTGACTCACATTAAGTTATCCTTTCTATTTATCCTTACTTTCATTATATGACGTGCGTCAATGTCTCTCAAAAATTGCGCCTAAAAAAGAGTTTAAAACATCATTAAAATGCTAATAGAAGCTTGCACTTCTACATTTTTAAATACGTTCTAAACTCTTTCAAGGCAAATGTATCATTAACCAATTGTAATAATTTCATGAGCCATTTGTTCTGCTTCATAGTTTGAATGTGTCACAAATATGATTGGTATTTGCCATTCGTTGAAAATACGTTTAACTAATGTAATACTCTCATCTTTTGTAGTGTCATCCAAACTAGAAAAAGGTTCATCTAATAAAATTAAATCTGGTTTCGTGCTAAGTGCACGTGCAAGTGCTACACGTTGTGCCTCTCCACCTGACAATGTCATAGGATATTGTTTCATCAAATGATCAATGTTTAAAGTTTGGATTAATTGATCGATGTGTTCAGATGGTTCAGCCATAAAAGTAATATTTTTATAGACCGTCATATTAGGAAACAATTGGTAGTCTTGAAACAGATATCCAATACGTCGTTGTTGAATTTTAACATTCACGTTTTTTGCCGTATCAGTAAGCAATTGCCCATTCACTTCGATAATAGCTTCATCTGCTTTACGTAATCCGGCAATCATATTTAAAACAGTAGTTTTACCAATGCCAGATGGACCACGAACTGCATAAATTTTTGGTTCAGTATCATCTATATTGATGCGAATTAAAGTATTCTTTAATTGATATTTTAAATTGATTTTAAGCATCTAGTCGACCTCCTTATATTTATCTTTATTCAATAAATTAATTGTAGATATAACCACAATAGAGAATGCGACTAGCACTAATACCCATAACCACGCTTCATTTTCTCTACCTTGTTCCACTAAGAAGTATATTTCTAAAGGTAGTGTATTCGTTTTATTGGGAATATATCCTGCAACCATTAATGTAGCACCAAACTCACCTAATGCACGAGCAAAACTCATCATTATACCTGCTAAAATAGAGCGTTTAGCTAATGGTAAAATTAATTTGAGGAAAATTTTCGTTTCACTTGCTCCCATCGTTCTAGCTGTATTAATCATTTTCGTGTCTATACCTCTGAAGCCTTGCACAGTATGTTGATACATTAGTGGAAAACTAACAATGACAGATGCTATCACAGCACCTGTCAAAGTGAATACTACAGGTAAATGTAGTACATTCGCAAAGAATTGACCAATTGGTCCTCTTGGCGAGAAGATGATTAATAGAATAAAACCTAATACCGTTGGCGGCAAAACAATAGGTAATATCAATAAACTTTCCAATACTTTAACCCACGAACCCTTACGACGATACAACCATTTAGATATAAAAACACCTAAAATCGTTACAATAATCGTACTGATTACAGCAACTCGTATTGATATCCAAAAAGGTGTTAAGTCAGGCATGGATTACAACTCCTTATGCTGTAAAGTGATATTCTTTTAATATTTCTTTAGCTTTATCTGATTTTAAGAATTCCATCCACTCTTTAGCTAATTTACTATCTGATGTCGCACCAGCTTTATATGTGATTGGTTTCTTAAGTTCTACTTCTTTAATTACTTTTACAGTATCAATTTTTTTATTTTGTTTATATAAGTCAGTTTTATATACAAAACCTTGTTTCGCATTACCCTTTTCAACATAATTTAATACTTGTTTTACATCTTTAGCATAAACGATTTTACTTTCGACCTCTTTAAATAAGTTATTGTTATCTAAATACTGTTTCGCATATTTTCCTGCTGGTACAGTTTTCACTTCACCTAATGCTAATTTATCATTTCCTTTTAAGTCTTTTACTGAAGTGTAATTTGAATCTTTATCACCAATTAATACTAGACTATTTTTCGCATATTTATATGTATCATGTGCTTTATTCTTGTCTTTTAATGCATCTACATCTTTAGTATTTGCAGACATAAATACGTCAACAGGTGCGCCTGATTCAATTTGTTTTCTTAATGCTCCTGATCCACCATAGTTAAATTTAATATCAGCATTTTTATGTTCTTTTTTAAATTCTGATGCTAATTTTTTTGTAACATCTGTTAAACTTGCTGCCGCTGCAACTTGAATTTCTTGTTTTTTCCCATTGTCTGCTGCATCTTTTTTGTTGTCTTGATTATCATTAGAATTAGAACAACCAGCTAATACTAAAAATAATGCCATTACAATAGCTATAAAACGTTTCATTTTCATTATGAAATACCCCCAATTATTAAATATTTACACTCTCATTATACACTTAACAATATTTTTGAAAAGAAGCGTTTTCTCTTTAAATAATGATTCAAACAATTGTCAAATTTGCATAAGATTGATATTTATTAATTAATGACTTAGTGTGTATATTCTCGAATTCAATTTAAATCAAACTGATTGCTCACTATTAATTTTTATTAATCAAATTTCAGTTTTAAGCAAATATGTTAAAATATTAAGCATATTGATTTAAAATAAAGTTCAAGCTAATTAAAGGGGTTAGATAATGAACAAAGATGTATCTTTAGGTCAACCAATTGTTAGATATGAAGATGGAAAATTATTCAATACAACAGATCAATATGTGACAGAATTTCCACTTACAATTATGGTGAATGGTGAAGAATTTGCGACTGTTATATGCAGTCCAACAAACCTTGAGGAGTTAGTCATTGGATTTCTGGCTTCGGAAGGTGCCATTTTAAAGCGAGATGAATTAAAATCTGTACTGATTGATGATAGTAAAGGATTTGCCCATGTTGAACTGAATAAAGATTTAGGCGATCGCTTTCAATATTCCACAAAACGAATGATTGCATCTTGTTGTGGAAAGAGTCGTGAGTTTTATTTTCAAAATGATGCTGCTATCGCTAAAACATCTATGTCTAAAATCACCTTAACTCCAATACAAATTATTAACATGATGACTCGATTACAAAGTGCCAGTCATATTTACCAAGAAACAGGTGGCCTGCATAATGCTGCTATAAGCGATGGTTTGACATTTTTTGTACATCGACAAGACATTGGTAGACATAACGCTCTAGATAAATTATATGGATTTTGTATTCAGCGACATATTACTGTCCGAGATAAAGTATTAATTTTCAGTGGACGTATTTCATCAGAAATTTTAATTAAAGCCGCGAAAATTGGTGTTGGCGTCATTTTATCTAAATCGGCTCCGACAACGCTTGCTGTAACCTTAGCTAATGACCTAAATATTACGGCAGTTGGATTTATTCGAAATGGTGGCTTTAATATATACAGTCATCCAGAACGTATCATTGATTCTGAACAATAACATATTCATTATAGTGTGTCATAATGAACGATATTCTACATGAATCAACAATATAAAAGCACTATTTTTATAAGTATAAGTAGCTCAAAACAATTTAAAAAGCAGTAAGTTGATTTCTACTCGAAACCAGCTTACTGCTTTTTTATTCTAATACAAACCTATCATCAATCGTTAATTTCCAATATCTTCTTTTAATATTTGATAACAAAATGATTGGTAAACATAACCTTGCTTTGCATACATATCTTTTGCTGTATCTTCACCATCTGTAACTAATATAACCGGTTTATGATTTCTAGATATAGCGTATTCACCTACTAATGACTGCATGGTAGAACCGATTCCTTGGTGCCTAAATTGTTCTAATACACCAAATCCATCTAATTCAATGTAATTTTCACTTTCAATGACATCTACAACGCCAATAGGTTCATTATTTAAATAAGCTACTAAGCGTTTAATCGCATCTTTTTGATAATGTTCCCTTATCATTTCTTCATGTGCATCTGCATAGTCTTTTCCAAATGGCAAACTAAATTGATATGCAACTTTTAAATAGGCATCTATATGCGACTCGTCAACGATGGCAATTTCAACGTCAGCGTTACGCGGTAAATTGGCAAGCGCATCACTTTCTATGGCATACAATTCCATAATACCTAGTTCAAAATTCATATCTTTAAACATAGCCATCCAATGATTATCAAGTTGTTCATTTTCTGGGAAACTAAATGCATAATGATTTGAACCTTGATTTGTATGTAATTGATGTTGACGCTTTAAGTCTTTCAACCATTGCTCTTCGGTAGGCATCTTTTTATATAACCATGTGTTGCTTGTGTATCGTTGTGGAAAAATAGGCGTTAAATAAATCAACTGCTTGTCGCTATTTTCAAATATTGTACCGTCGCAATTAATATCTGACATACTTATATGAGACATTGGCACCTACTCCTTTCACTTTCAACAATTGAAAAACAACTTATCCAATTACTTTACTATCTTAAATATGATTATTTTAAACCCATAATTTGACGAAACTGCGAGTGATTAAGTAAAGCTGTACCAATCAAACTTGCTACAATTGCTTTTAATATATCACCAGGCAAATAGGCTAATGAAATTGAAATAGCTTTCGTAAATGGTATGTTAATAATCATGCCCATAATCAATGTACCAATAACATCTAATGCTATAACACCAAAAACTAAAATACCAACGAATAAAATCCAGAAATTAATTTCATTGATGAATCTATCACGAATCGCACCAATCATGAATGCTACAACTGGATATAATAGTAAAAACCCTGCTGAAGGACCTGCGAATACACCAATGCCACCGCGACCGCCTGATAACAGTGGCAAACCAGCAACTACTAATAATAAAAAGACGATAACACTTAATGTGCCATATTTACGTCCTAAAATCACACCTGCTAAGAAAATACCAATGTTTTGAAGTACAATTGGTACTGAAGAAAATGGTAGTGGAATTACCGGTACCAATCCTAAAATAGCGATAATCGCTGTCATTAAAGCTGTATATACTAACTGTTTTGTTGTCATTTTTTACTTCCTTTCGTATTTCATGACCATTATTATAGCACCATTGTAAACTTTAAGAAACGAAAAGTTTACAATAAGTTGTTCTATATAAATTAAAACCTTAATTATTCTACACAGCTGTTAATTTACTTTTTTAGCAAGTGCAGTTATATAATCAAAAAATGCGTTGTTATCGACATGATTTATGACATTAATTTTGCGCCCATCTTTACACTCAAATGTCTTACCTTGACTTGGTCCATAACTTATTACATCTACTTTTTTCTCAATTGAATGAACCAAGTCCTTGTTACCAATATAAGCAGTCGTTAAAACATCCCATAAAAAGTAAGTAGAATTTGTTATAAAGTGCGTTAATGGTGGTACCGCTGCATAACTTACTCCTAAGAAATCAATGCCCGTATATTGGCGTTCATTCGCCCATCTTTGTCTAACATCTAACGTTAGCGGTACTTGATTCGTACTTTCTAAAGCAACCATATCAATCTCTATATCGCTATCAAAAACAATTTTAACCGCTTCTGGATCCCAATATGCATTCCATTCTGCAGAACCATCATGCTCAGGTTCTTCAACATTTCCTTTTGGTAAAAAGGTACCACCCATCCAAACTAACTTTTCTATATACTGAACGATTGATGAATCTTTTTGTAGTGCTTTTGCTAAATCTGTAAGCGGGCCTGTAAATAGTAATGTTACTTTTTCTGATTGTCTCTTTAAAGTTTGAATAATGTCTTCAAAGGCTTCTTTGTCGCTTACATTTGAAGCAACATGTTTGACTGGCTCATTTAAAATTGGCAATGCGTCCATAAAAAAGGCATGCATACGCCATTCTTTAGGAAATGGATTTTTTCCTCGTTCATATGATGGCGCAACTTGAATATCTTCATTTGAAAAACGATTAATAATTTTTACTGATGCGCTCAAAGATGGCTCTAAATAACAATCAGCACCAATTGTACTGACCCCTATCAAATGAACGTTTTCCATTTGTAATAATAAAAATAGAGATACTAAATCATCTACACCACCATCATGGTTAAAATAAACTTTCTTAGTCACTCGAAATCCCCCTTACATTTCATTTTCCATTAACAATATTATGTTTTTATAAAACGTTGTAATATATCTTTCTACAAAATCATAACATTCTGTTGTAATCCTTTTAAACCTCTTCTTTAATTGATAGCCATTCCCTGATATGCCTTCCATAAAGTATGCACTAAAATAATTATGATATAACTTATTAATGAAGAGATACATTGAGCTATTTTCTCAGGTATACTACTTTAGCTGTAATAATACTAATCTATCATTAATTAAATTGAATGATAACAACGGCACTTATTATTTTTAAAAATTACAAATATCTAACTTTCTAGCTATAAAAATAAGAGCCTAATACAATATCAAAAGATTGATATGTCTCAGACTCTAATTTCACTGGCTTATATAGCTGAATTATTTTGCAGCTTTAATTAATTTTTCTTTTAAATCTTTACGCATGAAATCTAATGTATAAGGATCGTTGTACCAGTATGTACCAGCATCAACTTTAACAATATGTCCTTCTTTAGTAGCTTTCAAATTCTTCCACATGTTTGTTGATTCATATCCTGGTGTAGGTTTACCTTCACTTGTACTCACAATGTAATCACCAGCATATTTTTCAATTTCTTCTTGTTTCACTTCAGCCCAACCTGCTTTTGCAGTTAACTTTTGTTGTTCTGGTTGCATTTTTAAACCAAATGCTTGATATAATACTTCTCCACCACGACCCCAGTTATCGCCGTAAGTGTATAATTTTTTATCAAATTCATCAAACAATGACACTGTTGCATCTTGTCCAATTGCTTTTTTAATTTCTTTACCGTCTTTAGCAGTTGTTTCTTCCCAATCTTTCTTCCAAGCTTTTACTTTATCTTCTTTACCAACAATTTTCCCTAACATTTCTTGTTGTTCTAAATATTTATGCTTATTATAGTCAACAACTACTGTTGGTGCCACTTTTTGATATTTTTTAATGTCTTTGTCAGTAGAGTATACAATAATTAAATCTGGCTTTTCTTTAGCAACTTTTTCTACATCGCCATCACCAATTTTTGTAACACCTTTAAATTTATCTTTTAACACTTTGCTTTGATCGACTTGTTGATTTACAGCTACAATGTTTGCACCTAATTTTTTAAGTCCACCAGCATATGTTGGCGCTACTACTGCAATGCGTTTAGGGTCTTTCGGAATATCTACTGTTTTGCCATCGTCCATTTTATAAGATTTAGTTTCAGCTTTGTTATTTTTTTCACCTTGGTTCCCACACGCAGCTAACACTAATAACATAATTATTAATGGTAATAATAGTTTTTTCATAATTTCCTCCTATTGAAAATGATTATCAATTATTTCAAAATTATACAAGATTGCATATACATTTACAATAGCTAGCGTTATTTATTTTTTTATTTTCACAAAAAATTTAGCAAAATATCTTAACATCCTTATAAATTCCCACAAAAAAGGTAAATCCGAACGTCAAATTTCATCTCTTTATGCCAATCAGCAATCGATTTACCTTTTTAAATTTAAAATGTATCTGTAATACTCTTAGCAATATTTGTGTATGCTGCATCTTCCATAGGTGGATTGTGTAATCCTGCACGCATGTCACGATAGTAACGTTGTAATGGTCGATTCATTTCTAAGCTTTTAGCACCAACTATTCTCATCGCTAAATCAATCACTTCAAGCCCTTGATTCATTACCATCACTTTACTCGCACTTGTTGAATTTCTTATCTGACTGTCATCTTTATATTGTTGATAGCCTTTTGCTGTACTCCATAAAAATTGTCTCGCACATAACAATAGCGTTTCCATTTTCCCTAAATTTTGTTGCACAGTTGGCAATGTTGCAATCGTTCCTTCAATACTATTAGGGCTATGTTGGATTGCAAAGTCTACAGCATAATTTCTAGCAGCTTGTGCTATACCTAAATAACAGCTTGGTATATGCAATATCCAACCATTTGGCGCTTTACTTTTCTCTGTTTCCACTAAATGTTTTAATGGTACTTTTACATCATTTAATATTAAATCATGACTTTCTGTCGCTCGCATACCTAATACATCCCAATTATCGGCAATTTCAACTCCCGGCAAATTCCTGTCCACTAAGAAAAAACCAACACTTTCTAATTCTTCTATATAAGCAGCAACAATAATATGTGTTAGTGCTTTACTCATTGATGTATATGTCTTCACACCATTTAAAATATACCCATCATCAGCTTTAACAGCATGTGTACTTGGTCTTCCTCCTCTTGTTGGACTACCCATTTCAGCTTCACTAACTGCTCTATTAACTAATGCACCATTATTAATTTCAACAGCAAATTGCTCCAACATATCTTGAGACCATAATTTTTGTTCATAAATTTGTCCTACGACACTCACATGCCAACCAATAGATAATGCTGTGGCACCATCAAGTTCGCCTAAAAATGATTGCAAAATAACCATGTCTTCTATGGTCGCACCTTCACCACCATATGCTTTTGGTAACGTTAATTTTCCATAACCTTCTTTAATTAACCATTCAATATTTTTATATGGAAATTGGCTATGTTGATCATTATATTCAGCTTTAGCCTTAAATGTATCTCCAATTACTTTGAATTTTTCAATCCATTTTCTTTGAATTTCCGTTGTTATTAAAAAGGAATTATCCATATCATTCATATTAGTCACCCCACACAACACACAATATAAATTATTTATTCCTAGTTTAACACTCGACTTTAAAAATAAAAAGGAACGTGCTGTGACCAATTAAAAGAAAGCTGATAATTCGATTAAGTATGCACTTAATTTTATCCATAAAAATACACCTTAAACTATACAATTCACTGTATGGTTTAAGGTGATATTCAAACAATATTAGGTTTGATTTAACTATCAAGCATCTACTTTGTCATGTTTAATACCAGCAAATAATAAAATCCATGTCACAATAATAAATGGCAATGTTAATGCAGGTAAGCCAAACGGTTCAAGCAATGTTGTTGTACCTAGTTGCACCACTACTGTTAATAACACACCTAAAAAAGTCGAAATATAAGGGTTAATCGCTGTTTTAAATGTATACCCTAGTGCGATTGCCATTAATACAAAGTTATAACCGAATAATCCCTGATTAATATCTTCATAATTACCGCCTAATAGAGCTACAATGATAAAGCTTAACAAACTAGCTATAACAGCTAAGAGTGCTGCTTTTCTTGATGCTATCAATATGCCGATTAAAATACATACGCCACCAATTACACTCGCTTCGATAAATACTTGACTGAATC
Source organism: Staphylococcus sp. HMSC062H10 (assembly GCF_001836945.1). NCBI lineage: Bacteria > Bacillati > Bacillota > Bacilli > Caryophanales > Staphylococcaceae > Staphylococcus > Staphylococcus sp. HMSC062H10. Next base: position 18,496 of record NZ_KV830938.1, on the reverse strand, counting down.
CTTCAAATAATGACTGAATAAAATGTATTCGATCATTGTTGCTAAATTTAACCGTTTCAATGTTTTGAGGCATTAACTTTAACGAGGTATCTACAAATTTAACCTGTCCTGAAAGTAAAATTGTAAACCAAGTCACAATGACAAAAGGCATCGTCAGCATCGGAACTTTATATGGTCTTAAAACTTCTCTCACTGCAGCAGCAACTGGTAACGTTAATAAAGTTGCTATCATTGTTATAACAATATCTAATCCTGACTTATCTAAAAAGATTGTTAACGCAATGGCAGTTAACACTGGATTAAATCCGGCTAACCCATCATTAATCTCTGCTTCACTATAATTAATGTAACGTGCAAATGCATAAGCTATGATACTACCTATCATAGCTGCTAATCCAACTGTCCAGTCGGCCACAAATAATCCAATCAAGATAAATAAACCAGTCCACTTATTACTAATTAACACTACTTGAGATATATTTTTCAAAAGCACATCTATCATTTTCAAAATGCTCACCCTTTTTCTTGAATGTTTACTCATTAATATACTACCATTTTACAAAAAGTTATATTAAAAACTCTATTTTACAAATCCTAAATATCTTTCGCTATTCGTTTTAATCATAATCATATATTTTTAAATACGAAATAGTAAATTTATTTTTTACTGTTTCGTATTAAACTTTGTATATTACTTGTTTATCACAACAATTAGGATTAATATAAATTTTGTAAATTGTATCTAATATGAAATTGGGGGTTTTAATTTGCATTTTACACAACGAGAGCAAGACAAATTAATGATTGTAGTGGCGGCGGAAGTTGCACGTCGTCGTAAAGCACGTGGTTTGAAACTAAATCATCCTGAGGCATTAGCTTTAATCAGCGATGAATTATTAGAAGGTGCACGCGATGGTAAGACCGTTGCAGAGTTAATGAGTTATGGTAGACAAATTCTAAACAAAGAAGATGTCATGGATGGTGTCGAACACATGATTACAGATATCGAAATCGAGGCTACGTTCCCCGATGGTACTAAGTTAATCACAGTACATCACCCTATTGTTTAAAGGAGGCAGTCAAATGATACCAGGAGAAATTATTACAAAAAGTACAGAGGTTGAAATTAATAACCATCATCCTGAAACAGTTATCGAAGTTGAAAATACAGGAGATCGACCAATTCAAGTGGGCTCACATTTTCATTTTTATGAAGCAAATGCAGCATTAGATTTCGAACGTGAAATGGCATATGGAAAACATTTAGATATTCCAGCTGGAGCAGCTGTTCGATTTGAACCTGGGGATAAAAAAGAAGTTCAATTAGTTGAATATGCTGGCAAACGTAAAATTTTTGGTTTTCGTGGTATGGTCAATGGTCCTATCGATGAGTCACGTGTCTATCGTCCAACTGATGAAAATGATGAATATGCAGGTGTATTCGGAGATAACGGTGCTGAAAACGTGAATAAAAAAGGAGGAAAAAGATCATGAGCTTTAAAATGACGCAAAATCAATATACGAGCTTATACGGTCCAACTGTTGGAGATTCTATTCGTTTAGGTGATACGAATCTATTTGCTCAAATAGAAAAAGACTATGCTGTTTATGGTGAAGAAGCTACTTTTGGTGGTGGTAAATCTATTAGAGACGGTATGGCGCAAAATCCTCGTGTAACACGTGATGACGTGAACGTTGCAGACCTTGTCATTTCTAATGCCGTTATTATCGATTACGATAAAGTGGTTAAAGCTGATATAGGCATTAAAAATGGTTATATTTTCGCCATAGGTAATGCCGGCAACCCAGATATAATGGATAATGTCGACATTATTATAGGTTCAACAACAGATATCATTGCCGCTGAAGGTAAAATCGTCACTGCTGGTGGTATTGATACTCATGTTCATTTTATTAATCCTGAACAAGCAGAGGTCGCATTAGAAAGTGGTATTACGACTCATATTGGTGGTGGTACTGGTGCTTCAGAAGGTTCTAAAGCAACAACTGTAACTCCAGGTCCATGGCATATTCATAGAATGTTAGAAGCTGCCGAAGGGTTACCGATTAATGTCGGTTTTACAGGTAAAGGACAAGCAACAAATCCAACTGCACTCATTGAACAAATCAATGCCGGAGCAATTGGATTAAAAGTACATGAAGACTGGGGTGCAACACCATCTGCTTTGAGTCATGCATTAGATGTTGCTGATGAATTTGATGTTCAAATTGCATTACATGCAGATACTTTAAATGAAGCAGGATTTATGGAAGACACAATGGCAGCTGTTAAAGACCGTGTACTTCATATGTACCATACTGAAGGTGCTGGTGGCGGTCATGCGCCTGATTTAATTAAATCCGCTGCATTTTCAAATATTTTACCTTCATCTACAAATCCAACTTTGCCTTATACACATAATACTGTAGATGAACATTTAGATATGGTAATGATTACTCACCATTTAAATGCGGCTATTCCTGAAGATATCGCATTCGCAGATTCACGTATTCGTAAAGAAACGATTGCAGCAGAAGATGTTCTGCAAGATATGGGTGTATTCAGTATGATTAGTTCCGATTCACAGGCAATGGGCCGTGTATGTGAAGTAATTACACGAACATGGCAAGTAGCACATCGCATGAAAGAACAACGTGGTCCTTTAGATGGTGATTTTGAACATAATGATAATAATCGCATCAAACGTTATATCGCTAAATATACAATTAACCCAGCAATTACACATGGTATTTCTGAATATGTAGGGTCTATCGAGCCGGGCAAACTAGCTGACATTGTCTTATGGGATCCAATTTTCTTTGGTGTTAAACCTGAATTAGTTGTAAAGGGCGGATTAATTAACTCTGCCGTAAATGGCGACGCAAATGGTTCTATACCTACATCTGAACCGATGAAGTACCGTAAAATGTATGGTCAATACGGTGGAAACCTTACAAGTACGTCAATGACATTCGTATCTAAAACTGCTTATGAAAATGGTATCAATCGTGCATTAAATTTAAAACGCATGGTGCGTCCAGTTAAAAATATTAGACAATTATCTAAAGCAGATATGAAAAATAACAGCGCAACACCTAAATTAGACGTTGATCCACAAACATATGAAGTATATGTAGATGGAGAAAAAATTACAAGTAATGCAGCAACTGAGTTACCATTAACTCAAAGATATTTCTTATTCTAGGAGGAACATAGAATGATTGTTGAAGAAATCCAAGGCAATATTGCCAATTTGTCAAATTCAGAAAAACAAAAGCACGTCGAAAAAGTATACCTTGAAAATTCAGATCTCGTTAAACGTATTCAAAGAGTCGTAACAGATCATGGCACTGAAATTGGCATTCGTTTAAAACAACCTATTGACTTACAATATGGAGATATTTTATACGCAGATGACCATAATATGATTATTGTGGATGTTAATTCAGAAGATCTTTTAGTGATTCAACCAAGAACATTGCAAGAAATGGGAGATATAGCCCATCAATTAGGAAATCGTCATTTGCCAGCACAATTTACAGAGACTGAAATGCTAGTACAATATGATTATTTAGTTGAAGATTTATTAAAAAGTTTAGGCATCCCATATGTTAGAGAAGACCGTAAAGTTAATAAGGCTTTTAGACATATAGGACATTCTCATGATTGATCATACACACTTAAGATTATTTCAGTTCTGTGATTCACAGTTTCCAACAGGTGCTTTCAGTCATTCATTTGGTCTTGAAACATATATTCAACGAAATATAATTCATGATGATCATACTTTTATTGCTTGGTTAAAAATGTTTTTACAAGAGCAACTTACCTATTCTGATGGTTTAGCCATGCGTTTAGTTTATGATGCTTTGGAAAATGATGATACACAAAAAGTATTACACATAGATAAACTGATGTTTGTTCAAAACTTACCTAAAGAAACACGTGTTGGTGCAAAACAAATGGGGACTCGCATGGTTAAATTGGCTTTAGAACTTTATAATAGCCCATGGATTGCTTGGTATCATCAACAAATGCAAGATAAGAAAGCAAAGTTAAATCCAGCTATTTGTTTTACTATGCTAGGTCATTATTTAGGTGTAGATATTGAAACGATTATTGATTACTATTTATATCAAAATGTTTCAAGTTTAACTCAAAATGCTGTTCGTGCTATTCCACTTGGACAAACTGCTGGTCAAAAGATAGTTACTCACATGATTCCTTATATAGAAGAAACAAGAAAGCAGATTTCCGAATTAAAAGAAGCAGATTTTGGCATGACAGCGCCTGGTTTAGAACTAAATCAAATGGCGCATGAGAACGTCAATGTTAGAATTTTCATATCATAGGAGGTTATAATTGTGGCAAATCCGATTAAAATTGGTATTGGTGGTCCTGTAGGTGCAGGTAAAACACAATTAATTGAAAAAGTTGTAAAACGTCTTTCAAAAGAAATGAGTATCGGCGTTATTACAAATGATATATATACAAAAGAAGACGAAAAGATATTAGTAAATTCAGGTAGAACTCCTGAAAGTCGTATCATTGGTGTTGAAACTGGTGGATGTCCTCATACTGCGATTCGTGAAGATGCATCTATGAACTTTGCAGCAATAGACGAATTATTAGAACGTCATGACGATATAGAACTAATTTTCATAGAATCTGGTGGCGATAACTTAGCAGCAACATTTAGTCCAGAACTTGTTGACTTTTCAATTTATATTATCGATGTTGCTCAAGGTGAAAAGATTCCACGTAAAGGTGGTCAAGGTATGATTAAGTCAGATTTCTTTGTAATTAACAAAACTGATTTAGCTCCCTATGTTGGTGCATCATTAGAACAAATGGCTGAAGATACTAAAGTATTTCGTGGTAAACGTCCATTTACTTTTACTAACTTAAAAACCGACGAAGGTTTGGATGAAGTTATCGATTGGATTGAACGTGACACTTTACTCAAAGGATTATCATAATGGATGAACAACAATGGACTGGGCAACTTGATTTAACAGTGTTTTTTGATGGCAATCGATCAGTGTCAAGAGATATTTTCTTTGAAAAAGCACTTAAAGTGATACGTCCAGTTTATCTAAATCAATCTACCATTCCTACATTTTATATAGTAAATGTAGGTGGTGGCTATTTAGATGGAGATCGTTACCGTATGAATGTGAATGTCGAAGATAACGCTAAAGTGACATTGACATCTCAAGGTGCAACAAAAATATACAAGACACCTTCCAATCATGTTGAGCAGTATCAAACTTTTAATTTGAAAGATAACGCATATTTAGAATATGTCGCTGATCCAATCATCGCATATGAAAATGCTAAATTTTATCAACACAATACGTTCAATCTCAATAATTCTAGTTCATTATTTTATACTGATATTTTAACTCCTGGTTATTCAAAAACTGGCGAAGCCTTCAAGTATCAATATATGCATTTAATAAATGAAATTTATATTGAAGATGAGTTAGTCACATATGATAATTTATTATTGAATCCTAATAAACAATCGATCAATGAAATAGGTTATATGGAACATTACTCTCATTATGGCTCTGCTTACTTCATACACGAAGATGTTAACCAAAAACTAATCGATTCAGTTTATGAAACCATTAGTTCTTATAGCAATACATTCGATTGTCGTGTTGCTATTTCTCAATTGCCTACACATGGTTTTGCAGTTAGAATTTTTGCTTATCGCACACAAATTATAGAGAAAATACTTGGAACCATCCAAAGCTATATCGCAGAAAATATTTATGATCGTAAACTTGATTTTCTAAGAAAATATTAAAATAAAAAGACTAGTGTACCTTGTTTCAAGCTTAATAAGCTGAAATAAGGTATGTCTAGTCTTTAACTTTAATTAAAGCATCTTCAATATTTAAATTTTAAGTTAATTTTATGTCCCAATGCTGAATAAATAACTTCGTTTTAATAAATTGTTATCGTTCAATGTTATTAAACGCAATTAACCTTGATTTAATTTTTAATGTATTCTTCTAATTCTGAAATCAGTTTTTGAATATTTGCTTTTTGTGTATCTGTAACATAAACAATAACTGTTCTTTCGTCTTGTAAACTTCTTTTCTTTGATAACAATTTTAAATCTTTTAGCTTTTGTAAAGCTTTAGTTAAATAGTAAGGTTTGAACTCTGAGCACTTAGCAATCTCTTTAGATGAGATTTCGTTAGACTCACTTCTTAAAATATGATTTAAAATATAAATTTCTTCATAGTTCAAATTGAACTTCTTTTTTGTATCTCTGAAAAACTTCTTAACTTGAAATGTTGCGTTGACTAAATCATTAATGTCATTAATTTTACTCATTATTAAACCACTCCTCTGATGCACATCTTGTTGTAGCAAGGTTCACATGTAATTTATTAAATCGAAACTCTATCCAACTATGTTATAAAGTTCATTCTAAACAAATAAGTATAAAAATTCAATATTTTTATTACTAGAATATGGTTAAATACATTTATTTCTTATAATAATTTGATGTTTAAGATATTTTGCCAAATTGAAAATTATTAGTCTGAATATTTTGTATCTTAACTGATATGTAAACTTTTAAAATTTTAATCTATATCAACGTGTTTGATTTGATATTTTTTATATTAATTTGATGGCTTGCTCACAAAATTTATAAAATATAAAAAAAGAAGAGCTTTAAATCATAACGCATGCCATTTATCTTTAAATGCAATGAGTTATCATTCAAACTCTTCTTATCAACCTACATACATTGACATTATACTATCATATGTTGTTTTACGTATTCAACAAACATTTCAACGTTATCACTTTTAATATCATGCATTGGGACATTACCAATATTAAATTTGAACATTATAGTTTGACCATCATAATCTATCTTCTCTATTTCATTATAACTAATACTTCTATAATAAAATTGACCATTCATATCTACATTCATAATTAATCTTTCATTTGTTGCTATAAATGCCCCTTCAAATTCATTCTTACCTTGAACTTGATACTCAATTATTCCTAGCACTGACGGACCCTTTTTTTCAGTTGGAAATAAATCATTTGGATTTACATTATCTAAAATCATAATATCCCTCCCACTTAAAACTATAAACTATTCTTCATAGGTATATGAAATACAAAAGATTAACTATTTATTATTAAGCTTAACTTGTATTCCCTTTTCAAGATAATTATAACATGCTTGAATAAGCATAGTGACTTTAGAAAACTTTTCCCGCTTGATTGTTACAATAACACGCCTTTCATCTAATTCACATCTCTCTTTTTTAACTAATCCTTTCAAAATTAAACACTTTAAAATCGGACTAACCGCAAATATCGGGTGATGGAATTCACCCTGTAATTCTTTAACCGTCAATTGACCTTTATGCAGATTTAATATTCCTAAAACGTATAACTCTTCTAATGATAATTGACACATATTTAAATAACACTTTAGATTTCGCAATAATTCTTGTGACGACAATAAATACGATACATAGTCACAACTAAAATCAAATGTATATTGACCAAAATAACGTTCAATATAGTCACTTAGCTCATTATTCATATATTCTATTTTATCTATATGCATTTTATTAATCGAAACAGTCAATTTACGTTGATCCCTTTGATCTCTTTCTTTCAATAGCCATTGATGATTGTTTAAATAACTTAACATTTGAAGAAGTGCCATCTTAGATTGGATTTCTTTCATTTTTAATAACCTATCTATTGAAGCGCTATTGGAATCAGAATTATCATATTTAACTAATAGATTTAATAGTTTCACTTGAGTCAAAGTGAGATGAAATGAATATTTCAACATATCATTAATGACTTTCAACATTAGTATGTGTGCAGTTAAACGCTTAACTTTAAATTTAGACATCTTTAAAACCTCTCTTAAACCATGCCTATATCTCAAGATGATATTTCAAATGAACAATACTATTGCTTGAGATCATTAATGAATGATCATAAATATTTCTTTCTATAAAATTAGCTTTCCAATAACTGTGTTGTTGCATAATATCATTCACAAGTACACCATTTTCGGAAGTATGATTATCTTTATCTATACTTAAAACAATTTGTTTAGTTTTAGCATGGCTAAATTGTTGAAGACCCTTACACGATAAACGTATAGCGTCTGAATTCTCATTTAACAATGCGGCTGGCAAACAAATGACACATTGTACTTCATGTTTGAACTTCGTTACAATCATCGTGTCATTTTGATAAATAACAATCCCTCGTAATTGATTAAGTATATTTATGATAAAAATGAATATTGATAATCTAGTCAAATTTATTTCTTTGCTCGCTTCACTTATAATTGACATGTGCATAATAAGTCCTCGAAATTTTGTATAATTTGTCAAAAGTTCAGTAACCTTATTAATATCAGACATTGTGATTTTTTCTTTTAAGTCATTATTCTCATTAATCAAATCTACATCACATATAATTTTAGAACGTGCAATAGACACCTGTTCTATTTGTCTTAGCGGTAAGATAAAATAGTCTATTAGATGATCGATTTCTTTATCATAGCGCGTATTCAACTCATTTGGTTCCAGATGATATATTAATTCAAATACTCCTATATAATTATCTATTAAACGTTTCAGTTTTTGAATTGCAGTAGTATTTAAGTCGTTAATTAAAAATGCAATCTTACATCTATTACTCTCAAAAGTCATATTAAAAATTGTAGCTACTAGCTTTTCTATCTTGCCTCTTTCAGTACTCGTTAACAATTCCTTATATTCATGTTTAATACGAAATACTACATTTACATTGTAATTCACTATCTTTTGAAGTAATAAAGTGATTTGTTCAATCGATAGCTCATTGCTTGTGTCGATTGTAACAATTATATGCAAGTTTTCAGGATTAACACCTAATCTTTGAATGATTTGTTTAATAGTATAATAATCCATCCAATAAAAATTACTTCCTTTAATATAGATGTTTTTAGGTTGATACATTTGACTCCTTTTTGTAGGCTCAAAAGGTATATCAATCTTGCGCATACTTGAAGAACTTTGATTAGTATCATCAAATAATTCAATTATATTTTTATCAATTTCAACTAATTGGGAATGGTTAATTGAATGAGATGTTGGACTATTTCTTTTTCTAATTAATTTAGGAGTGTCACCATACGTTTCTTTAAAGAGGTGTATAAAACGAGAATAATGATTAAAACCATGACTACTTGCGATTTCTTCAATGGGCTTCTTAGAAGTTAAAATATCAATTAAGCAATGCTCCAGTCTAATATGATTTAAATATTGAATAAAATTACTATAAGGTGTCGCTTTAAACATGTCACTTAAAGCTTTGTTTGTGATACTAACTTGATTAATGACATCTTTCCTATTTATCTTTTTATGGTGGTTGTTTGTTAAATAATCGTGCACTTCTTCGGCTACTAAATGACGACTACCATCATAGGTATTTAATGACATTAATTCAACACACATGTAATTAATAATCTTATCATTAGCATTATAAGGCTGTTGCTTAATTTTGTTGTAGATTAAATTCTTAATTAAGATTCTAAAAGTGCAAGCAACCTCATTTGTTAATATCTTGCCACGCATCATATAGTTTGCATTCATAAACTTCAAAAATGTCTTTGCACTTACCTCAACAACACAACATACACTATCATCATGACCATCAATCTGATACAAATCATTCAACATAATAACGGTGACATCATTTCTTTTCACATCATATTGTTGTAGATTGATTGAAACTACACCTGTACCTTGAAGCCAATATATAATTTTTAAGTTTGCTTCCTTCACACTACTCATTTTCATACTTTTAAAAATATGTAGTGAATAATTATCTGTCATCTTACATCCTCACATATACAAATATATTGATTTACTCCTGTTTGTCTTTCTCAAATCAATTGTCAACATCTAATGTTCACTACCAATTATATCGCCACATGTTTTTTAGCAGTAACAAAACATAAATCGATTATATCAAATAATACTTTTATTAAAACATTTTTTTATGCTAAATTAGGATATTTTATCCATTAAATATACATTTTTATCCAAATACCAAAGCTTTCACAATCATAGAAACTTGATCGTTCGTGTCGAATTTTTATGCATTTTCTGATTAAAAGTCCGATATTATGCACAAAATATACATTTAGAATTTTCAGTAATATTACAAGTTTGTAACAGCCTTATTTTCGCAACATTCAGTTTTCACAAAGAATGCCGTAGTTATAAGTTTTGCAAAATGCAAATTTCTATACTTTTAAAATTCTATTGTGTCAAGATATTAGCAAAAAATTACAAAACGTTAACAAAGCACACAAGGACGCTAATTTCTGTTATAGTCTTTCTTGTCGTTTAATTACGAGAGATAACTTATAACATTAATTTTGTCACACGGACATTACGAAAATATTTTAGATTTAAAATTTTTAGGAGGATATTTTTAAAATGAAGAAAATCGCTACAGCTACTATCGCAACTGCAGGATTCGCTACAATCGCAATTGCATCAGGAAATCAAGCTCATGCTTCTGAGCAAGATAACTACGGTTATAATCCAAATGATCCAACATCATATAGCTATACTTACACTATTGATGCACAAGGTAACTACCATTACACATGGAAAGGTAACTGGCATCCAAGTCAATTAAACCAAGATAATGGCTACTACAGCTATTACTACTATAATGGCTACAATAACTATAACTACAACAATTACAACAACGGTTATAGCTACAATAACTACAGCCGTTACAACAACTACTCAAATAATAATCAATCATATAACTACAATAACTATAATAGTTACAACACAAACAGCTACCGTACTGGTGGTTTAGGTGCAAGCTACAGCACTTCAAGCAACAATGTTCAAGTAACTACAACTATGGCTCCATCATCAAATGGCCGTTCAATCTCAAGTGGTTATACTTCAGGACGTAACTTATACACTTCTGGTCAATGTACATACTACGTATTTGATCGTGTAGGTGGTAAAATCGGTTCAACTTGGGGCAATGCAAGTAACTGGGCTAACGCAGCTGCAAGAGCTGGTTACACAGTGAACAATACACCAAAAGCTGGTGCAATTATGCAAACAACTCAAGGTGCATACGGTCACGTTGCATACGTTGAAAGTGTTAACAGCAATGGTTCAGTAAGAGTTTCAGAAATGAACTATGGTTATGGCCCAGGTGTTGTAACTTCACGTACAATCTCAGCTAGCCAAGCTGCTGGTTATAACTTCATTCACTAATTTGTGATGAAAGTGAATTAAGCCAACAAGGTTTCAAGAGCCTTGTTGGCTTTTTTAATTTCTAGACATCAAAAAATCGGATTGGTGGAAATCTCAAAACTTCGATTTCCACCAATCCGATTCACTCTGTAATAAAGAATAAACAACATACAGCCATTGACACACCCAAATTTAGGCGCGTCAAATCGGCTATACATTGATAAATTTTTAGTTAAAGTACTTACAAATATACTTGCCTTCAAATTCTCAATTAATTTAGTCATTACAAATCATGACATAAAACTTACATTACATATATTAACATGTTCCGCTACAAAACATATTCAGTATATGTATAGAGGATATTTATTCTAAGTTAAAACCTTTTCAAATTATAACCGCTACAATTATAAATGATTAAAGTGTTCCAACATATTATATATATTCCACGCTCACATTAAGTTAAACGTGAATTCGATGACTTTTTAATACCTATCCCTGTAAAACCATAGATAATTGCTATAATTGCGCATAAATAACATGGTACTGTCCATATGAAAAATTCTTCAACAGAGACATGAAGTTGATTCGTATAGTAAATACCCGATGTTCCCCATGGTATTAAAGGTAATACCATCGTACTTGAGTCTTCAAGTGTTCTTGATAAAACGGAACGAGAGACTTGGTATTTTTCGAACAAATCTTTCATTAACACACCGACCATAATAATTACAATCGAAGCAACACCTGCAGCGAATACAAGCGTAATACAACAAATAACAGTAATACATATTAAACTTCCTACAGAATGGATGCCTTTAGAAATAGTAGTTAATAAGACTTCTAAACATCCTGCTTTTTCTACAATACCTGCAAATGCATATCCGCAAAATATCGTTACTAATATTTGGGTCATACTCATCATACCACCCTGTTCTAACAAGCTTTTCACACTGGATGAAATATGAGACTGATGTATCATTGAGTCGTTAAAACCACTAAATGTTGCTTTGAAACCATTTGTCATTTTGAAATGATGATTAAAAGTCCCCACTATAATGGCAGAAAAGCTTGATATTAGCATAGCTGGCACTGTAGCCATTTTAAATAGCAAACAAACAATGATCACAATTAAGGGAACCCAGACCCATATGTTAATTTGATAAATCTGTGCAAGCTCTGATAACAATGTTTGAATCTGCTTATCATTTGAATGTCCTTTAAATTGAAATCCAGCAATAAACCATACTAATAAACCGATGATTGACGCAGGTATTGTTGTCCACATCATCGAATGAATGTGTTTAAATATATTCACTTTAGTGACAAGCGCCGCTAAATTAGTTGTATCTGATAATGGTGACATTTTATCGCCAAACACAGCCCCTGCTATAATAGCACCCGCTGCCATCCCTGGAGGAACCCACAATTGATTACCAATAGAAATAAGTGCAATCCCTGCAGTTGATGCAGAGCCCCATGCTGTACCAGTTGCTACAGATGTAACAGCACTTATAAAAAAGGCTGATATTAAAAAATAGCTTGGATTCAATAAATCTAAGCCATAATAAATCAAGGCTGGCACTGTGCCAGAAAACATCCAACTGCCTACTATAATTCCTACCGCTAGTATAATTAAAATTGCAGGCATTGCAGTATTTAAACGTTCTGCAATGCCTTTTTCTAAATCTTGCCATGTTAAGCCGACACGTTTTGCAATCCATGTGGCATATGCTGAGGCAATAATTAATAATACTTGAATTGGAATATCAAAAAACACAAAGCCTGTTACAACAACAATAACCATTACAATCATTGTCGAAATTGATTCTAAAAAGGTTGGTTTTCTTGTCATCATCTATCGTCCCCTTCGCTTATTGATGAGAAACCTCTTTTCTTCAATTTATTGCTTTTGCATAATGCTATATCCTTTTCTATCTTCAAGCCATCATTTATTTTAAATATTTTTCTAAATCAAGCTTATCTAAGCCAATGGATTCAACTGTTAAACCTTCTTCAAAGAAATCTCTTTCTAAGATTGTCGATGCAATGACAATTACTGCATCTATATTTGGTGTCGGTACATCAATAACACGACCTAAGCTTGACCATAATACTAAACCATATGCAATATCTTCAGTTAAATATCTGCTTTCTACATGATTTGGTCCTGGAATTTGTGAAAATACTGGGCTTGTATTAAACAAACGATTTAATGGTTCATCTTCTTTATCACGTTCTAAATAACCACGTTCAATACGTGATTCTTTAGCTGTTGATAATTCAAAACCTAATCTACGGCCTAAATTTAAACGTTCTAATTCGATTGCATGAAGTAATCTAACTGTATGTTTAGTAATTCCTTCTTTATATAAAGCGAACTCACCAGCATAATCAATACGACCGACATTCAATAATGTTGGCCCTGGATGCACTTCAGGATTACCATTTTCAAGATTTGTTTTAATTAAGCTTTCCTCTTTTACTAAATGATCATAAATACTTGAAACTTTGTCATAACAATCATTTAGACAGCTTCTATCATATGTTGAAAAGAAGATACGACGTACATTTAGAGATAAATCAACTGCTGCATTTTCAAAATCGACACGCGTACCATACGTCAACGTATTAGCTTCTGCTAATTGTGGTTTTGTTTCAATATGTCTATCTTCTAAAACATTCATAAAACGAATTGACCCCATTGCTGCAGCCATGTTGAAGAATATCAACTGATTATCAGTTACATGCTCTGCCATTACATCAGCATAATATTCTATGTAAGAAGATGGAATAATCACTTGAACAATTTCAGCATCTTTTAAAACATATTCCATATCATCACTAATATCAGTGAATTTTACGAAACGTTCATCACCTTCATTATTAAAATCAAATCCGCCCTTTTCGATTGCGTTTTGAAACTTACTTATAGATTGATTACGACAATATAATTTAACATCGTGGCCTTTGCTCACCATATCTACTGCTGCCGTAACTGCGCCATTTCCTGATCCTACAATTGCTATTTTCATAAACAACCCTCTTTCTATCTTTGGTTAAAATTAAAAAGCAAATTATACGTAAGACAATATAAAAATGATGCGAATTCATTACGCATCATTATAAATGTTAAGTATATATAACCTTAAATTAACCTATTTAAACGCCGACGTCCACCAATTATTTTTATTTTTAATAATTGTTTAATAAACATGTTTATTTTTGATTATATTTTGTTATAGTTAAAGATAATATTACAATTTTCAAAGGAGTGTCTAATATGACAACTGAAATGAACGACGTAACAAATCATCAACCGAATCGCAAATCCAATGATGAGAACATTATGGCGATGCTTATCTATTTATTAAGTTTATTCACATCTATTATTGGTCCACTGATTATATGGTTATTGAAAAAAGATGAATCGAAACTAGTTGATCGTGCTGGAAAAAATTATCTTAACTATACGATTTCTTATATTATTTGGTCTATCGTTTTAGTCGTTATCACTTTTATAGGCGTTTTCCTAATTGCTACCGATATTAGTTTCATTATCATTATAGGTTTCATCATTACATTTATCGGCATTTTATCCATATTCGCTTTCTCAATATTATCTTTTGTATTCACAATTATTGCGTGTGTCAAATATTATAATGGTCAAGAATATGTAATACCTTTAACAATTCGATTTATTTAAACATATTACAAATAAATATTTCCTATTAATTATCTGTTAATCTCATTGTAACTTTGACTAATTTTTATTACAAAATTAGTCAAAGTTTTTTTATTCTTTTACAAATCAATAACATTCCCCACAAGAAGCATTAATTTTGTTAAAGTAACTATTGTCATCAATTCGAGATGTGAGAATAAAACAGTCGCTACGTTTTATTTATAAAAAAAGATATAGAACTTTGGAGGACTTTATTCATGAAAAAATTAATAACAGCAACTACGTTAACAGCAGGAATTGGTACAGCATTAGTAGGTCATGCACAACATGCAGACGCTGCTGAAAATTATACAAATTATAACAACTATAACTATAATACGACTCAAACTACAACGACTACAACAACTACGACAACTACATCATCAATTTCACATTCTGGTAACTTATACACTGCAGGACAATGTACTTGGTATGTATATGATAAAGTAGGCGGAGAAATCGGATCTACTTGGGGAAATGCTAATAATTGGGCTGCTGCTGCACAAGGTGCTGGATTCACAGTAAACCATACACCTTCTAAAGGCGCTATCCTACAATCTTCTGAAGGACCATTTGGTCACGTTGCATATGTAGAAAGTGTAAACAGTGATGGTTCAGTTACAATTTCAGAAATGAATTATAGTGGCGGACCTTTCTCAGTAAGCTCAAGAACTATTTCTGCAAGTGAAGCAGGTAACTATAACTACATCCATATTTAATATAAACACGGTGATACATATTGTCTTGAAACTTAATTCTAGTACATATGTCATCAAAAAACTTTGAGCTTTCCTTTATAGGAGAAGCTCTTTTTTTGCTATTTTTCGTTGCCACCTACTTATATATATTTTTTCTCCCATATTCATAATATTAATTTTTTTCAATATTATTAACTTTAAAACTACGTTATCTAATTTAATTGATCCAGTTTTCCACATTACAATATTCATAGTCCTACAGTGCCTAAGTTATATCACCTCCATCAAAAGTACACGCTTACATCATTGATACACAAGACATCATGACATAGTTGTATACTGTCTAATCTTCTACTATACTAAGATAAAAGGAGTGATCTTTTATGGAAAAAGTTTATGTTGCTGGTGCAATACCAGAAGTAGGTTTAAAACTTTTACAAGAACATTTTGAAGTTGAAATGTATGAAGGTAAAGGATTAGTCGATAAAGACACTTTAATTAAAGGTGTTAAAGATGCGACTGCCTTAATTAGTTTATTATCTACAAACGTTGATAAAGATGTTATCGATGCTGGTAAAGACTTAAAAATCATTGCCAACTATGGTGCTGGTTTTAATAATATTGATATCGAGTATGCTCGAGAAAAAAGTATAGATGTTACAAACACACCTAAAGCATCAACAAACGCGACTGCTGATTTAACAATTGGATTAGTACTTGCAGTAGCGCGTCGTATTGTTGAAGGCGATCAATTATCACGTACAACTGGATTTGACGGATGGGCACCTTTATTTTTCAGAGGTAGAGAAGTATCTGGGAAAACAATCGGCATTATCGGTTTAGGTGAAATTGGTAGTGCAGTAGCGCGTCGTGCAAGAGCATTTGACATGGATGTACTATACACAGGACCTAATCGCAAAGAAGAAAAAGAACGAGAAATCGGTGCAAAATATGTAGATTTAGATACACTATTAAAGAATGCAGATTTTATCACTATCAACGCTGCTTACAATCCTAAAATGCATCATTTAATTGATACAGAACAATTTAAAATGATGAAATCTACGGCGTATTTAATCAATGCCTCTCGTGGTCCAATCGTGCACGAACAAGCACTAGTGCAAGCATTGAAAAATAATGAAATTGAAGGTGCTGCACTTGATGTATATGAATTCGAACCAGACATTACCGATGACTTAAAATCACTTAATAATGTAGTATTAACACCGCATATTGGTAATGCTACATTTGAAGCACGTGACATGATGTCTAAAATTGTTGCTAATGCTGCAATTAGTGCCGTTCAAGGTGAGAAACCACAATTTGTCGTTAACTAATAATTGAATTTATTATAATGACATTATAATAACAAGAACCCCCATATGTTGAGCTTTCATTTCAACATACGGGGGGTTTCATATTGTTGTATTACTTTTCTTTCGATTTATATAAGAATTTAGTCTGTCCAGCTGCTAATGCATTTGGCATCATTTTCATAATACGATTTCTAACTGCAACAACTAAACGACTACGATATTGGGCAATTTTACCGATTTTTCTAGAGCGTTTAATTACTTTTGCAGTATGTTTGACACGTATTTTATCATAACGCTGCAATGCTTTTTCAAAGTCGTATGCGTTAAAACAATTTACTAATACGATAGCATCTTCCATTGCTTGTCCAGCACCTTGCCCCATATTAGGCGTTGTCGCATGTGCTGCATCTCCTAGTAAAATAGTACGACCATAAACAAAAGATTTGAGTGGTTTCAAATCATAAATATTATGCAATAAGATACCTGTTTCACTTTGTTTGTCTAAGATTTCTCTAACTTCATTTGGATAGTGATTAAAGTATGCTTGCAAATGAGGTTTACCAAACGAACTATATTTATGATTGTTTTCCTTCGAGTTAATTGTAATGAACCAATATGCTTGATTATTTAATAACGGAACAATACCTACTCTTCCTTTTCTTCCCCAGTATTCTTTTGCACAATCCGGATGCTTTAAATCAATATCATCAATTAAACCTCTAAAGCATGTATACCCTTGATATAATACTTTACTGTCAGCATTTACAGATTGTCTCACTTTAGAATGAATTCCATCAGCACCAATACATAAATCAAATGCTTCACTCTCTTGTTCCGCGAAATGTATGGTAACTTTATCTGTCTCATTATCTATATGCGTGACTTCATGATTTGTAAATATTGCATCATCTTTTACATAAGATTTAATAATGTCAATTAAAGTTTGGCGTGGTAACGTCACATTCAATGTATTACTTTTTAATTTAACAGTAGTTAACGGGCGATCTTTGTCATCTAACACTGTCATTGTAGATAAGATTTGCCCAGCATTTTTAATACCTTTAGCTAAGTCATGATTACCTAGTTTTTTAAGCACATTATCTCCGATACCAATCCCAGCGCCAATTTCTTTAACTGACTCATTTTTTTCAAAGACTTTAATAGTATGACCTTGTTCTTGTAATAGTGCAGCAGCTGTTAATCCACCGATGCCTGCACCTATAATTGCTATCTTCATATTGTCACCTCTATATTTTTCATTCTTTTCTATTTTATCACATGCACTATTGTTTAAAAATGACTCTTGGAACTAACGTTTCATTTTTAAAGACTTAAGTGTATTATCTGCACCATTGTATATTACATGCACATTTAGACAGCAATATTCATTTACATAATGTACATTTGTAACAATGATGTGGGAGCTTGGGTCATAAATCAATGTCCTAGGGTCTATAATATTATAT
>NZ_KV830937.1:0-1943 GCF_001836945.1 Staphylococcus sp. HMSC062H10 | reverse complement strand
GAAAATGATTAGCAAAGTAATGCACCTCCTCTCTTCGTCAATTGAGGCCTGAGAGATAGGCGACTCTATTATTATACCATCTGTGAATATACAAGCATATCTACTTCCGATAAGTTGAATTATGAAAACTATTCTCTCCACTTCTTTGTAATTATGCATTAAAAAAGTTAGATGGCATCATCTGTTCATTTTATCCCTAATTTAGTAAAAATCTTTACAAAAATAAATTAGGTATTTATGAAATAAGAGATCTAGACAGTAATAAAGAAACTGAAAAATATTTAATTAAAACATTTCACTCCCACCAAACTACTATTATCATTGGTAGAATTGATCCATTTATTAAGGTATCTCTTGTTGATAAACCTTTTTGAGCTTTATTACTGTTCCTTTATTTTCTCTAAATACAACTTTATGTAACTCATCATAATGTTTAAATAACTTACATCTCATATGTATGCTTTATATACAAGTGTAAATTATACTTGTGTTAATTACATTTGTGTAAATTACACGACTATTTTTCAATTATCAAAATTAGATCTTTTTAAATAAACTGTTGGAATACTACATATAAAAATAAAAATGGAGACTCCCTTTTTTGCTTCTGTCTTGGAATTTTAAAAAGATTTTTTGTATATCTTCCATTGCTATCCATGATTTTTTATCTTGTGTTTTAAATGTTAATTTATCTTTTCTGTTGATATAGACACGGTCAATGATTTCTCTTTCTATAACTTCGTTATTGTTCTTTTCTAAAAAGTATCGCTTATTTTTACAATCTCCAAGAAAAGGAATTGTAAATATTGGAAACAACATGGCGTACATAATGATTAAAATGACAAATGAACCAATGTTATCCCATTCAGATATATATTCCATAACTTCGTCTTTAGGATAGGCATTCAATGAAAAAAATATCATCGACACCAAATATATCAATGCTCCAATAGTCATCAAAATAAATAACCGCGTAATTTTTAATACCATCTTTATTTTTTCAACATTTCGAGTCTGATATAAGTCGTTTTTATTCAATAGTTTTACAATACTAATAACAATGGGAATTAAAATTTAAAACCACACATCTTTAAGATTATTGTATAAACTCATCCAAAATTCTATATCCTTTAATCTCAATTTTTACACCACATTCTGATATAAATAAACTTTTAATTCTCATCTTTTATACCTTTATTTATATTCGTAATCAAGTTTCCTTTTGGCGTTAAAATTGATATATCTTTGTTATTTATTCCACGTATGAATGTTTTGAATTTCAATACATTTTAACTATAAAATAGCTCACACTTTTTCAACTTTTGTTCTCATGTTTAATAATCTACTGATTCAAGTAACGCTAAAATTTTGTCTTGTTTAATCGTAACTTCTTTTAAAATTTTTGTATTTTGCACTTGCCGATGTGATTGTTCTGCATATGATTTTTGACAACTTTCCAGTAAATATAGCTGTTCTAATGTTTCTGATATTAATTCATTTCTCGATATGTTTTTCTCTTTAGCTAATCCTCTTAATCAATCTAGCAATTCACTATCTACATTTCTAATTTTCAGTTCTTTGTTAGCCAAAATAACCCAACCTTTCTCATTAAAAAAGGTGGAACATTTTTGTGACAAAATACATATAATGTGTCACACTTTTGTGACAACCACTACATATTGTGTCACAAAAGTGTGACACTAACAAAATTTTGGCCCCCACATCAAAAATACTAAATCCCTTGAAATATCTGGCTTCGCCAGATCACCCATTTTCAAATGGGTACAAATTCCCCTTATGCTCTTACGGAGTTACGGAGATTTTAGAGTTAAATTAAAATTTCTAAGTTTTTGATAAGAAAAGCCCTGCAGGAATTTAGAAAAACATGGGGAAGTTTTAAAGTATTTTATGCTAATTTTTAAATTTGCATGTAAATGGGCAGT
>NZ_KV830936.1:0-1542 GCF_001836945.1 Staphylococcus sp. HMSC062H10 | reverse complement strand
AAAAAAATATATATCAAAAAGACATGTATTTTTAAAAAAATTGATGTGTATGATGCATGTCTTTTGTGTATGTTTTATATACATAAAGTATATGTATACGTAACCTGTATGTATACATAACGTTATGGTTTTTATACATATGAGTTAAAAAAGTGATGTCACTTTTTTTCTAGGAAAAATAACTCGGCACTGCCGAGTTCACCACGTTATGGGTCTGCCAAAATATAAAAGTGGTGGCACTTTCCCTTATGCTCATGACTTTATGTATAAAAGTTAGAGGTACTTTTATGCCGAGAAAACTTTTTGAGAGATTATTTTTTTTATTTTTTACTTTTATTTTCTTCAAATATTTTGTAAATCTCTTTATGAGTAAATAAAAGATAGAAGCATAAAGAATAAATGAAAATTTGAAAATATAAGTTTATATGAATGTTGTAGAAAATCTTCAAAATTATTAAGTTTAATACGATCATATTAGCAGTTATAAAGAATATGAATAAGATAATATTATTAAATTTCTTTTTGTATTTTATATGTAAAAATATTATAAAAAGTTCAAGAAAAATAAATATTAGATAAGTTACTATAAAGAATAATGCAATATAGCCAATGTTATAAAACATATTATTTGAATACCAATTTATTGTTATTAAAGAACTTATATTTAAATTATCTGCTAATGATTGGAAACCTATTATGCTAAAAAATGGTATTGAGAATACTAATACGGATATAGGTATGATTATTATTCCGAGTAAGAACGTTACAATTATAAAGTTCAATAAGTACTCTTTGTTTACTTTTTTCATAATGAATTTAATTCCTTTTATGTATATAATATTTAATAATAAAAAATTTTAACATTTATAATTGGAGGATAAAAGTCATATGAAGAATTTAAAAAGTTTTTTTATTAAAAATACTTTGGTACTAACATCTACTGCATTATTATTTTCTAGTTTTGAACCTGTAGTTCATGCTGCAGAAAATAAGGAAGTTGTTAAAACAGTAGAAAATGATAATGTAGAATTCAATGAATTGTTAGAAGGACAAGAATATATTTGGGAAGTTTTATCTAGAGATGATGAAGGATTTAAAATGTTTCTAGATGAGCAAAGAGCTTTTAATCCTAATTTTGATAATGATGTTTTACTAGCAAAACAAGAAGGTGCTTTAAATTCTTCAGTATTTGCTAATAATTCTATGACTTTAAACTCAAATAAGCCTACTCCTAGAGGTCCTATCGGTGCAACTTTAAAAGCTATTAAGGCTCTATCACCTTCTTTGAGACATGGTGGAACTGCTATATCTTGGATCATTAAACCATTAAGTAGAAAACATGCTGTTCTAGTAAAAAAATATTCAAGAAAGATGTCTAATGCAATTGATAGGTTAGATAAGTCTACGAAATCAGCTGTTGAAAATGCTTTTGTTAAAGCAGGTATACCAAGAAGTGATGCGAAAACTTTAACTTATATTGTATTTTTAGTTATTTAGATATTGAGCTGACTTGCCCTAAGATTTTATAAAATCTTAGGGCAA
>NZ_KV830935.1:0-2459 GCF_001836945.1 Staphylococcus sp. HMSC062H10 | reverse complement strand
TTTTTTTGATTCAAATGAAAGTGGAGAGCTATTAAGTAGAATAATAGATGATACAAAAGTAATAAATACTTTTGTATCACACAAACTTCCTAGCACTTTACCTAATATATTAACAATTATTGGATCGATAATTATGCTTTTTATATTAGATTGGAAAATGACTCTATGCACATTTGTTATTGTTCCTTTATTTTTTATGATTATACTGCCTTTAGGACAAATGATGGAAAAAACTTCTAATAAAACACAAAATGAAATTGCTCAATTTAGTGGAATGATAAGTAGAATTTTATCGGAAATTAGATTAGTTAAAGTTTCAAGTACAGAAAATTTAGAAGTCAAAAATGGTAAGGATCGATTAACTAATATTTATAATTTAGGAATAAAGCAGGCTAAAATAACATCTATAATAGAACCTATATCGAGCATTTTAGTTTTATTGATGATAGCTATTGTCTTGGGGTTTGGAGGCTGGAGAGTATCAAGTGGGAATATATCATCGGGAAATTTAGTAGCAATGATTTTTTATGTATTTCAATTAGTTTTACCTATTAGTAATATTTCAACACTAATAACTGATTATAAACAAGCTAAGGGAGCTAGCTTTAGGCTATCAGAAATATTAAGTCAAAAAACCGAAGAAATAGAAGGTAAAAGAAATGAAGATTTAGATATACCTTTTATTAAATTTGAAAATGTTACTTTTTCATATGACAAGGAAGAAATATTGAAAAATTTAAGTTTTACAATACCACAAAATAAAGTGACAGCTTTTGTTGGACCTTCAGGATCTGGAAAAAGTACTATATTCAATTTGATTGAGAAAATGTATGACATTGATAATGGAAAAATATATATAGGTAATTCATTATTGAGTGATTTGGATTTATTGAGTTGGAGAAAAAATCTAGGATATGTAATGCAAGATAACTCAATGATGAGTGGCACTATACGAGATAATATTTTATACGGATTAGAAGATCAAGAAATTAAAGATGATTATCTAGATTATTACTGTAAATTAGCAAATTGTTATGATTTTGTTAATAATTTAGAAGAAAGGTATAATACATTTATTGGAGAAAGAGGAGTCAAGTTATCTGGAGGGCAACGCCAAAGAATAGATATTGCTAGAAGTTTTATAAAAAACCCTAAAGTACTATTACTTGATGAAATTACTGCAAATTTAGATAGTGAAAGTGAACATAAAATTCAAGATGCAATGTCTACTTTAATGAGAGATAGAACAACAATTATTATTGCACATAGGCTATCAACAATCCAAAAGGCTGATCAGATAATATTTTTAGATAACGGTGTAATCACAGGTATGGGGGACCATAATTCATTATATAACAGTCATAAAAAGTATAAAGAGTTTGTGTTAAACCAGCATATATAACAAAGTGTATATATCAGATATATACACTTTGTTATATTGAGTGATCAGAATAAAATTAATACAGTGAATACTATATACGAAACAACTACCCATAATTGAACATTATGTTAACTAAAAGAAAAGCCCGAAACACTGATATGAAAGTGTTTCGGGCTTTTTATCAATCTTAGCGGGTATTCATCTTTTATACATTACCCTAAATGACACGTTTTCATTCTTTTTCAT
This sequence comes from Staphylococcus sp. HMSC062H10, assembly GCF_001836945.1. Taxonomy (NCBI): domain Bacteria; kingdom Bacillati; phylum Bacillota; class Bacilli; order Caryophanales; family Staphylococcaceae; genus Staphylococcus; species Staphylococcus sp. HMSC062H10. Next base: position 832 of record NZ_KV830935.1, on the reverse strand, counting down.
AACTTAAGTTTTTGTATCTTTATTCAGTTACGATTTCTTTTCTCCAACCTAACAAACCATCTTTAACTCTAATAATATGTCTGCCACGCCAGACACTTCTTACTTCGAAATAATACCATTCCCCGTTTTTGTTGAGGAAATGAATATCTTGATAACCTTCTTTAATGACATATTTTGTAGCTTCTTGTCTTTGATCGCCAAACATCATCAATCCCACCCTTATATTAATTTATCTTTAATATATAACAACATTTATTAATATTCATGTTATTTCATGGAAGGAGAGATTTGTTATAATGTGAAAGTCGTCTATCTCTCAGACGTCGATTTGACGTAGAGAGGAGGTGCGCTAAATGACATTACTATTTGTTTATGTAATAGCTCCTGTTTTTGTAGGATGCTGTATTACGTTGTTTCAATTTTGGCTAGAACAACGTAGTAAAAAATAGGCGACAAGCCAACACTAAAAGAACCCCCAACCTACGTCCATAGGTTGGGGGTTCGGTGCGTTAATGACACCACTATTTGTTGTCTAAATAGTATCATTTTATTACACATTCTTCAATTATTATTTATCGTTTAATACATTTTTATTCTTCCCAATTCATTTCAAGTTGTTTTAAAAAGGCTTCTCTTTCTTTTTCTAGTTGTGGATCATATTCTCTTTGGGGTGTTTTTTCATATGTCCTTTCTTCTAACCATTTTGGTGTTTTCTCACGACTGATATATTGTCGTGACTTACCTATATTCGCCATTTGTGGTTCTCGTTTATTGTGGATGCGTTTCTCAGCGTCAAAAGTAAACTCTAACCATTCAATTTTACGACCTTTTT